>JAJZDM010000096.1 GCA_021806005.1 Acidobacteriota bacterium
CTATGCGGAGCCGTGCTGGGGTTCTTTCTGGCCCTCACCTGCTGCCGCAGCGGGACGCCGGAGTACGACCTGCGCAAGGCGATTCGCAGAGACCTGCTCCACATGGCCTACCAGCCGATTGTGAACCTGGAGGATGGGCGGATGGTGGCCGTTGAGGCGTTGATTCGCTGGACGGACCGGGAGGGCCTGGCGGTGCCTCCGGATGTCTTTGTTCCGATCGCCGAGAAGGAAGGCTTTATTGGAGAGATTACGCGGTTTGCCCTGCGTCATCTGGTTGGCGAGATGGGCAGCCTGCTGCGTGCGGACCCCGAATTCTGCGTGAGTCTGAATATCACCGGGGCGGACCTGGCGGACGAGGAGTTTGTGCCGATGCTGGAGACCACGCTGGCGCAGGCTGGAATACCCCCAAAGAGCCTGATGCTGGAGATCACCGAGACCTCCACGGCAGACCATGTGCGCGCCGCTGAGGCCATTCACCGGCTCCGTGCCTGCGGTCACGAGGTCTACATCGACGACTTTGGCACGGGTTACTCCAGCCTGGCCTACCTGCGGGATCTCTCGGTGGATGGGATCAAGATCGACAAGATCTTTACGCAGGCGGTCGGGACCGGATCGCTGACCGTCAACCTTTTATCGCAGATCATGGCGATCGCCGAGGTGCTTGGTCTGGAGGTGGTGGTGGAGGGAATTGAGACCGAGGAGCAGGCGCAGTACTTCATCGCTCGGGACAAGAGAATGCGTGCGCAAGGCTGGCTCTACGGCAAGGCTGCTCCGGTGGATGAGATCTTGCGGATACTGGCCTCGGACCGGGAGCAACGCATGGTGGCGAGCGCGGTGAGGGCAAGAGGACAGGGCAGAAGGGGAAGACGGCTGGCAGCGGATCCCCTGCAACACGCGGAGTTGGTGGATGGGAGCATGGAGGCAAGAGCCGGGGACTCGGTAAAAGAGTCTCTACTTTGAAGGCAAGCCGGGGAGAGGAGTGAGGCGGGACAGGGAGCCCCGGCAGGAAACCCGGGGAACCTATCCGGGGAGACCGGTGAGGGTGATAACCTGCGCGTGGGCGGGGTTCGCGCCGATCGGGAACCAGCGCAGGATGGATTTACGCAGGGACGCCAGGCCGAGGTTTGCGGGGTGCTGATCTGGCTGAGCGGTGCAACCGCCGGAGCCTCTCCTATGATCCCACTCTGCTGCGCGAAGGCATTGGGCTGCGTACAAGATTTGGATGGCAATCAGATCCGCATGGGCATGAGGATGTAGCGGTAGCGGTACTCCTCGCTGCTATCCTCCGGACGCATCTGCCCGGCGGACTGAGCGTCTTTGAACTCCAGGCGCACCTCTCCCTGCACGCCGATGGCGCGCAGAAACTCCACCAGGTAGGCGCTGTTGAAGCCCACCACCAGCGGATCATAGTTGTAGGGTGTCTCGATGATGTCCTCGCTCTCACCGGAGTCGGTGGACTGCGCGCTGAGCTTCAGTTCGTTCTGCTCCAACCGGATCTTGATGGCTCCGGAGCGTTCATCGGCGAACTGAGCGACGCGCTGAATGCTGGCCATGAGATCCTCGCTGCGCACGATGACGAACTTGTTGTTATCGCGGGGCAGGACAGCTTCGTAGTTGGGGAACTGGCCGGTGAGCTTGCGGCTGGTGAGGACTCGACCGCCGATGCGGAAGAAGAGCGTCTGCTCATCGTCACCGAACTCCAGCGTAGTGGCGTCCGAGGAGGAGAGCAGGCTGGAGAGTTCACCCAGCGCCTTGCGTGGGATCAGCGTGCGCTTCTCGCCGGAGATGCCCTCCAGCGTTTCACCGAGCCTCTCGATGTGGGCGAGTCTATGGCCATCGGTGGCGACCATGGCCATGGACTCCGCCTTGAGGACCAGAAGGGCTCCATTGAGGGTATAGCGCGACTCTTCGTTGGAGATGGCGAAGATGGTCTTGGAGATCATGTTGGCCAGGACCGGTGCGGAGATCTTGTAACTGCCGGCGGTAGGGAACTCCGGCACCTGGGGGTAGTTCGCACGCGCCATGCCGACCATCTTGGTGTTGGAGCGGCCAGAGCGGATCTGTACCCAGTGGTTATCCATCAGCTTGATGGAGATATCGCCATCGGAGAGCAGCTTGATGTAGTCGAAGAGCTTGCGCGCGGGGATGGTGCAGGCTCCCGGCTTCTTGACCCGGGCGGCGCAGGAGGTTTGGACAGACTGGTCCAAATCCGTCGCCGTGATGTTGAGGTGGCCGGCGCCGAGCTCATCGACGGTGGCCTCAAAGAGGAAGTTGGAGAGAATGGGGATGGTGGTTTTGCGTTCCACTACCGACTGAGCGGCGGTAAGCTCGCGCAGCAACTCGGCGCGCGATACGGTGATCTCGAGATTACCCGTGGGTACAGCTTCAGCGGTGACGGCGGCGGTAGACACGATAGCGGATCTCCCTTAGTTCCTGCTCAACCAGTGCCGGGAGAGTGGGGCTGGAGACGAGCGCGCCTTCTTCTGCCGGTGTTACTGGGAGCAACACCCTGATTCTAGGTTGTACGGGGGGTTCCGTGCGAGAGGTCCAGCCTGTGAATTTCCCGGGCCTCTTGTGGTCTTTGCGGCGCGGCCGTGGCAATGTCCCGGGTTGGCGGGGAGGTAGAGTGGCTCGCTGCTGGAGATGGTGATTGGAGGGAGGGGTGCTGCTTTTGCCGACCTGGAATGCCGCTTGAGCTGCTGCTGCCTGACCCGGGAAGAGCGCTTCTAAAAACAGAGTGAAAGGATAGATATTTCTCGTAGTAACCGTCGTTGGAGGTGGAAGAGTGGATAAGTGAGGCTAAATCCGATGACGACTGGAGAAGAAGAGGGTACAAGGTTTCCAAAACCGGTGAGGAAGAGCGACTGGAAGAGGGAAACCATGGTTCAAGGAGGAAGTTCGGTGGGGGTTTTTCCGTTCTACCCACAGGGCTCCGTTGCCGTGGCGGAGCGAAAGCCGGGAGGTATGTGGGGAGAGCGTACAAAACCGCATATTTACTGGGCTTTGAGTGAGTAGGGTTTTCGACAGGTGAAAGAAGGCATGAGGAAATACAGGCCTCAACCCCGGTGCAGGGATGGAGGTGCGCGTGTGCCAGGGCGGGGGATGGCCGGAGCGCGGCGGGGGATGGATTTGATGGTTGGGGGTGCAAGTCACAGCGTAACCGCAGAGGATTGCGGGTACGGTAGAGCAAAGAGCGTTCAGGGCAGGGTAGGGCGGCGCATGGATGGGGGTGGGCGTCTTCCCCGGGGTGGAGACAGGCGCGCCGCCGGTACACGGACACGCAGCCATGGGAGAGGCTCTAGTAGCGGCTGGAGGGGAGTCGGCGGCGGGGCCGGTTGCGGCGGTCGGGGCTGTCAAAGGCGCGCTCTGCCGGGATGCGGAAACCGGCTGGATAGAGAACGACGTGGCGGCGCGGTCCTTCACCAGAGCTGGCGGTCTGGAGGCCGGAGTCGCGTAGAAACAGATGCAGCATCCGGCGCTCGCGGGAGTTCATGGGAGAGAAGCGATAAGGTTCTCCGGTCTCCTCCACCTCGTCGATGGCCTCTTCGGCAGCCTCACGCAGGGCGCGGGAGCGGGAGGCTTTGAAGCCATTGGCGTCAAAGGAGACACGGTCATGGTCATCAGGCTCCAGGCGGAGCATTTTGGCGGCCACATGCTCCAGGGAGCGAAGAAGTTCTCCATCGTTCTGCAGCAGCAGGTCAGCGTCGGGCCCCTTGCACTCCACGTAGATATCGCGACGTTCGAACCCGTCGGGATCCATGGCGCCGGCGCCGGCAGTAATACGGTACTTCAGCCGAAATCCACCCGTGGTGGTGATCAGCCGCATCAGAGTGGCTACCTTTTCTGCAGCTTTTGCTAGATCTTCCATAACAGAGTTATGTCCTCATCAAAAAGTTAGGTCTTCATCAACTGGATGCTGGGAGAGAGACAGACCGGAGAGAGGGAAAGCGAAGGAAAGAGAGTTCCTGAAACAGGTGATTCGATCAGCGGCCATCATGACTCTTGGAGGGGATCTTCCGTCGGACGAGAGAGGAAAGATCCCGGTTGGTGGAAGACGTTGGGTACAACAAGCCCGGTGATTTGGGCAGAGACGATGCACAGCCGGTCTGACAGCTAGCGGCGGGCCTGGATGGTTTTCACGCCCGGTTTGGGAGCAGCAGCCTTGCGCCGAGCGCGCTTGGCGGCGATCTCGCGCATCTCCCTTCCCATGGAGGTCTGGTTCATCACCAGTTGGGTTACGATCATCACGATGTTACCGACGTTCCAGTAGAGGGCAAGACCGGAGCTGTAGTTCCAGGTCAGATACCCGGAGAAGGCGGGCATGATGAAGGCCATCATCTTTTGTTGTTGCGGGTCCACGCCCGGCGAGGGGGTGTAGAACTGCGCCAGGAAGGAGGTGGCCACCATCAGGATGGGAAGGATGTGGTAGGGGTCAGCGGAGGAGAGATCCGGAAGCCAGAAGAAGTGGGCCTGGCGAAGCTCGACGACCTTGGTCATCATGGTGAAGAAGGCGAAGAGCAGGGGTAGCTGGATGAGGGACGGGATGCAGCCTCCCAGCATGCTGACGCCGTTGGCCTTCTGCATGGCCATGATCTCGGCGTTCATCTCACCGGCCTTGGGATCGGTGGGTTTGGGATTCTTGTACTTGGCCTTGATGGCGTCGATCTGCGGCTGGATGCGCTGCATCTTCAACGCGGACTTCATGCCCTGCACGCGCAACGGAAGCAGCACCACATAGATGAGCATGGTGAAGACGACGATGGCCCAGCCCCAGGAGTAGTTGTTCCCGGTGGCGTCGTGGGGCGCAATCCAGGAGTGCACCATGCGCAGCCCCAGGAAGAGGTACTTGCCGATGGGGCCGAAGAAGCCAAAGTCCAGTAGCGGCTCCAGGCTTCCGCCATTGGCGGTGTGAATGTTCTTGAGGATGGTGATGGCCTTGGGGCCGACGAAGAGATTCTCCTGGTCGTGCCCGGTGGTGGATCCCACGGCGTCTCCCAGGACCGGCAGTACCTTGGCGGGGGGTAAGGGCTCTCCCGGGAGATTGCTGGGCCGGACCGTGGCGATGTCTACATTGTGCTCGAAGGTGACCATGGTGGCATCGTCCGGATGGTCAGGCAGGAAGATGGCTCCGAAGTACTGGTCGCTGACGCCGGCAAAGTCAAACGGACCGCCGAGGGTGTTGCCTCCGGAGATCTTCTTGTAGGGGAGGTGCTGGGTTTTGCCGTCGCCGTTGCTGTCGATCTGTGCGCCGGCGTAGCTGAGGGGTGTGACCGTGTCGCCCAGGCCAGCGGGCCAGGACAACAGCGCGCGAACCGGAACGCCGTTGCGGAGGACTTCCGTGTCGGCATGGATCACGTAGCTATCCGCAAAGGTGAAGGTCTTGGTGACCGAGAGATCACCCTGGGCGTACTTGAAGCTGAGGGTGGCGGGCGCCTGCAGCTTGCCGGTGGAGGAGGCGACGTAGAGCGCGCCAGCGAGGCGCTGGTTCAGAGCATCGTCGTAGGTGTAGAGCGAGAGAGGATAGCCAAACCTGCGGGCTGCGCCCTGGTGTACAAGATCCAGTGGACGACCCGTGGTGTCCTTGTATCTCTTGAGGACCCAGGAGAGCACCTGACCACCCTGATTGGAGAAGGTGATGCGATAGAGTTCGTTCTCCACCACCGTGGTGGTGGTCTGGGCGGCAGCGACCGTGGGTAAGGCGCCGGCCTGGCTGGCCGAAGCGGAGAGTGGAGCGGCTGGAGTCTCCGCGCCGGCAGCGGATGAGGGCCGGGGGGCCTGGGGCGGAGCGGCGATCTGCGGATTATGCTGCGCGCGCCAGTACTGCAGGCCAAAGATGACGCCGAGCATGACGATCATCATGACCAGGAAGGCACGGTTATCCTGACTTCCGCCCTGATTGGGATTGCGAATCTCTGGCAAACGAATTCCTGCTCTTTCCGGATTGGCCGGTATAGGCTCACGGCCAGCTTTGTCCTAATGGTAAATGGTGAGGGCGGCGATTGCGCCACCGGGAACGGAATGCAGAGGGTTAAAACGGTGGTTCCAACGGAGGTTAACGACTCACGCAACAGCGATATACGTATCCGCCTACACTTCGGTTGCATACGGCGGTCACAATCGGTGGCGCTGGCGATCCGGCACGGCTGTGGGCGGGGAAAGACAGAGATGGAAGAAGAGCGGGACGGGGGCGCGCCGGAGCAGGGCGCGCTGACCGGGAAGGCTGATCAAGGGACAGGGTCGTGACCTCCGCGGGCAAAGGGATGGCAGCGCGCCAAGCGGCGCAGGGCCAGCCAAAGTCCACGCAGCCAACCGTAGCGCACCACGGCGATGTAGGCGTACTCGCTGCAGGTGGGAAGGTACTTGCACTGGGTGGGGAGGAGAAGATTCCAGCTTGGAGAGAGCACGCGCTTGTAGAAGCGGAGCATGGCGTAGGCGATGCGTTCGCGGTGCGGGCTGGCATCCGGGGGGTTCATGGGCGGGGGTTCTGGCCGGGGGGCCGGGTGCGGGCTTGCGGGGAGCGCTGGGATGAATCCTGCCTGGGGCCGCGCGGAGCGTATCGAGGGGAGGCCACGGAGGAGGCAGTTTCTCCTGGACGTTCATTTCTCTCGCAGGCGGCCTGAATGCTGCCGAAGAGCGTGGCGAGCTCTCGCTGCAACTGGGCAAACTCCAGGTCGATGACCGAACGGCGCGGATGCAATACCACGTCCACCGGCGCGGTGAGACGCGGCAGGGCGCTGCGAACGGCGGCGCGCATGCGGCGCTTGATGCGGTTGCGATCGACGGCTTTGCCCAGGGCTTTGGGAACGGTGAGGCCGATTCTCGGGCCCAAAGCGTCCTGTCTCCGGTTGCCGGGACGCAGGAGATAAAAATACATCATCTGCTTGCCGAACTGTTTGCGTCCGGCGCGGTAGACCTGTTGGTAGTCGGCGTGTTTGGCCAGGCGGTGGGAGAAGTGCCCGGTTGGCATGGAGACCTGCGCCGCTTCAGCGAAGCGATCCGAGAGGGAAGCCGGAGGAGTAGTGACCGGCTGCGAAGTTGGAAGGGGAGTTGGGTCCACGGCGAACTCTCTCGGGTGACGCCGATCCTGGGAGATCCCGGAGTCAGCTTGCAGGAGGAGCGGAGCGGTTGACCGTCCAGGATCTGTGCTCGAACGGAGGGTGTCCGCGGCGAGACTGCGGCGGTTTTCAAGGGTCTCGCGGGGGGTATGTTCCCGGGCGCTGGCCCCACCGGATCAAGGTTGCCGCGGAGGTCTTCGTTGCGGAAGACGCCCGCGGCGGGAGGAGTCCTGAAGCAAGCCGGGGAGGAAGATCCTTCTGCGGGTGTTGCGGCGTTGGTTCACAGGCCGGGTTGCGGAGAATCTGCCGGCTGCCTGCCGCTGGAGAATTTGCCAGGTCGGGAGGAGTGGGAAGACGGAGCGGCAGGAGCCATACAGCCACGGAATCCTCCGCGCGGCGAGATCCGATTAGTCGCGATAGCCAGCGGAGACGGCGATCTTGTGGCGGCCTTTGGCGCGGCGGCGGCTGAGCACGGCAGCGCCTGCCTTGGAAGCCATGCGGGAGAGGAAGCCGTGGACTTTGCTACGGCGGCGGCGGTTGGGCTGGAAGGTGCGCTTGGGCATCGGATTCGTCCTGTTTCAAAAGATGTGTGCTGGGCCTGCGCTTCAGACGCCGGGGGCTGGAGGCCAGGGAAGCCAGAGTGCGAATCCCCCCGGGGCTATCCCCGGAGCCACCTCCCGAAGTCCGCACAGCGTCCCCGAGGAGCCTGCAAGCAGCCTTCAAGCGGCTTGCGGGCGGTCTGGGAACACCTCCGAGGATGCACCCGCAGGGGAAGCATCCAAAAGTGCAAGGAGGATGCAGCCAGACGGTGGCCAAAGAGGCGGCTCGACAGCAAGTTCTAAGTATACGCGAGCTGAGGAAAACCGGCAATGAAATCGCGACGAGAGAGGGTGGATGAATCGCACGGTTCCGGTTACCGGCGTCGATTGACGGATTCTTCACAATGGATGGTGCAACTCAAAAGAAGTTTCGGGATTTGACGAGATTCGTCTGGCAGCGAGGGCCAGTGGGCATGCTAGTATCGAATCCGTTCCGTGATATTGAAAGAGACTCGCGGTCGATATTTTTATCTGGCGAGCCGGCGATTGCAACACTGCTCCGGCGCAAAGCAAGGCGTCGGACTTCAAGAGCATTCCCAGTGGTGCAGGATCCGCGAGAGCATCGCGGAGTGGGACGGCTGTTGCCTATTTTCCTTTCGGTCTGGCTTTTTTCAGGTCAGGTAGTTCAAGAACACTGCGCGGTTTGCCGAATTGCTGTCTAGTTTCATCTGTCTTGTCTGTTTGGCCAGGGGTAAGAGCAGGGGATACGGCTTCGCGAAAACAAGAAAGAGTTTAGACGATGTCATTTGTTCCAGTGCCGGCGGCTGTTTTGAACCAGTGGGTTCGAATTTTGAGCGCGCTTGAGAAGAAGATCAATCGCCAGAGCTTTGAGACCTGGTTGAAGCCGACGCGCTTCTCGCACATCAACGGGCGAACGCTGCATGTGAGGATTCCCTCCGAGGAGTTTCAGCACATAGGAGACCGCTACGCCGATCTGATCAGCGAAGCGATCGACAACCTAGGTCTGGAGATCGATCAGGTGGTGTTCCAGGTGCCTCCGCAGGAGGCGCCGGTGCGGGTGCGGGAGGATGGCGGTTTCGCACCGCAGCCCAGCCACAGCCAGAATGCGCCGCGGCGCGGCAACGGCGGGACGATGCCGGCCGGGCCGGAGCAGGCACGGTTTGACTGGAACTCCGCCGCGCAGCTCAATCCGCGCTACCAGTTTGACTCCTTCGTGGTGGGCAGCGGGAACCAGTTCGCGCAGGCGGCGGCGCAGGCCGTGGCTGAGCGCCCTTCCAAGGCATATAACCCGCTGTTTCTCTATGGCGGGGTGGGGCTGGGCAAGACGCACCTGATGCAGGCCATCGGCCACATGATCAAAACGCGTAACCCGATCGCCTCAGTGAGCTACGTCTCGGGAGAGAAGTTCACCAACGAGATGATCAACTCGGTGCGCTACGACAAGATGACCGGCTTCCGCGACCGCTACCGCTCCGTGGATGTGCTGCTGATCGACGACATTCAGTTTCTGGCCGGCAAGGAGCGCACCCAGGAGGAGTTCTTCCATACCTTCAACGCGCTGCACGAGCAGAGCAAGCAGATTGTCGTGGCGAGTGATCGCTCTCCCAAGGAACTGAACGACTTCGAGGACCGCCTGCGCTCGCGCTTTGAGTGGGGGCTGGTGGTGGACATTCAGCCCCCTGATCTGGAGACCAAGGTGGCGATTCTGCAGCGCAAGGCGGAGCTGGAGCAGACGGTGCTGCCTACCGACGTGGCGCTGTTCATCGCGGGCAACGTGCGCACCAATGTGCGCGAGCTGGAGGGCGCCCTGGTGCGGTTGATCGCCTGGTGCTCGCTGCATGGGGTGGAGATCACCCTGCCCACGGCGCAGCAGTGCCTGAAGCAGTTTATTGATACCCAGGTGCGCAAGATTACCATTGAGGCCATTCAGCGCGCGGTGGCGGAGTCCTTCGGTATGCGCGTGGTAGAGCTGAAGCAGAAGAACAACTCGCGGCAGATAGTGGTGCCGCGGCAGATTGCGATGTATCTGGCCAAGCAGTTGACCGAAGCCAGCCTGCCGGAGATCGGGCGCCAGTTCGGCGGCAAGCACCATACCACCGTGATGCACTCGATCGCCAAGATCGATGGTCAGCGCCGTACGGACAAGGATCTGAACCGCACGGTGAACAAGCTGATGGAGACGCTGGGGTAGAAGAGCATGAGAGCCCCATGACAAAGGCCGCCCGCTGAGGCGGCCTTTGTCATGGGCGGCACTGGTTCGCAGCATCGTGCAGGGAGAGATCTCCGGGAGGTTGGCTGCGGAGAGGTCAGGGTGTGAGCACGATCTTTCCTGTGCCACCACGCTCACCGCGGATGTGGGCCTCGGCGGCCTCGGCCAGGGGCAGGACGAGGCCGATGGGGAGTTGGAGCCGGCCTGCGCCGATGGCCGTGGCGTAGTGCAGCATAGCCTGCGGGTCCGGCTGAGAGCCGAACGCATGGATGCGCACCGAGGGATACGCTTCAGCGCCGCGCGGGGGACCGACGAGGCTGGCGTAGACGCCGCCCGGCTTGATCAACGGTAGAAGGCGCGGGCCCAGGTCTCCGCCAACGCAGTCGGCGACGGCATCGACCGGCCCGAGGTTGGCCAGATCCTGGTCCCGAGCGGGATCTACGGCGCGGAGCGCGCCCAGCGCGAGCGCCTCGTCGATATGGCTGGAGCGGACCGCTGCGATGACGGCAACGCCGAGCTCACGGGCGCAGAACAACGCCAGGCGGCCGACGCTGCCCAGAGCGCCGGTGAGCAGGATGGTCTGCCCCGGCTGCGCCTGGGCGGCCCTGCGGATGAACTGATCGGCGGTGGTGCTGATGACCGGAAGCGCGGCCGCAGTGATGAAGTCGACGCCATCCGGGATCCGGGCGAGGCCCGAGACGTCGGCGGCGACCGATTCGGCGTAGGCAGCGGGCGCGCGGCCAAAGACGCGATCCCCGGGCGCAAAGGCGGTGACGTCTGGTGCGCAGGAGTGGACCACTCCGGCGACGTCAAAGCCCAGGATGGCGGGAAATTTGAGGGGGAAGAGATCTCTGGTCTGGCCGGAGCGCATCTTCCAGTCGATGGGGTTGACGCCGGCGGCGCGCATTTGAAGGAGCACATGGCGGGGGGCTGCCGCAGGCGTGCGAACGTCCTTGTAATGCAGGTTCGAGGGTGGACCGTAGGCGTCCAGGACGACGGCTTTCATAGTTGGACTCCTCCAGCGAGTTGAGATGCCGGAAGGGGGCGAAGCGATCGCCTGTTTGTTTGCACCTGATCGTTTGCCTGCGCCACCTGCTTCCGCAGACTGCGGGAGCAGGTGGCGCAGGGCTCAGAGCAGCTCCATGGCGTAGTCGTTGACCAGGCGGGTAGCGCGGCCCAGGAACTCCGCCACGGGGAGGCTGCCCTGATCGCCGCTGGCGCGGACCCGGACGCTGACCGAGTCACTAGCTGCTTCCTTGTCGCCCAGGACCAGGATGAAGGGGACCTTCTGGAGGCCGAAGTCGCGGATCTTGGCGTTCATCTTCTGGTTACTGCGGTCTGTCTCGACGCGCAGCCCGGCGGCCTGCAGGCGCTGCTCCACGCTGTGTGCGTAGGCGTGGTGCTTCTCACTGATGGGGACCAGGCCCACCTGCAGCGGCGCCAGCCAGAGGGGGAAGGCACCGGCGTAGTGCTCGATGAGCACGCCAAAGAAGCGCTCGACGGAGCCGAAGAGGGCGCGGTGGACCATAACGGGCTGGTGCGGTGCTCCATCCTCACCGATGTACTCCAGGTCGAAGCGCTTGGGCAGGTTGAAGTCAAACTGCACGGTGCTGAGCTGCCAGAGGCGGCCCAGTACGTCGACCAGCTTGACGTCGATCTTGGGGCCGTAGAAGGCGGCCTCGCCGGGGAAGGTCTGGAAGCAGAGGCCGCGGCTGGTGAGCACGCTCTTGAGCGCGCCCTCGGCGTGGGCCCAGTCGGTCTCGCTGCCGACAAACTCGCCGGCCTTGTTGGGGTCGCGGGTGGAGAGCTCGACGCGGTACTCCTGGAAGCCGAAGGTCTTCAGCACCGAGTCGGCGAAGTCCAGGCAGGCCTCAATCTCGCTGCCGATCTGTTGCGGGGTGCAGAAGATGTGGGCGTCGTCCTGGGTGAAGCCGCGGACGCGGAGCAGGCCGTGCATGGTGCCGCTGCGCTCGTAGCGGTATACGTTGCCCAGTTCAGCGTAGCGCTGAGGCAGGTCGCGGTAGCTCTTGGGCGAGTTCTTGTAGATGAGGATATGGCCGGGGCAGTTCATGGGCTTGAGCCGGTACTCGGCGTCATCCAGCTCCATGGGAGGGTACATATTGTCAGCGTAGTAGCCCTCGTGGCCGCTGATCTTCCACATCTCGCGGCGCATGATGTGAGGGGTAAAGACCATGTGGTAGCCGCGACGGATGCACTCCTGGCGCATCCAGTCTTCCATGGTCTTGCGGACGAGGCCGCCCTTGGGATGCCAGAAGATGAGGCCGGCGCCGGCCACCTCCTGGATGCTGAACAGATCCAGTTGCCGGCCGAGAACGCGGTGATCGCGCGCCTTGATCTCCTCCAGGTGCTTGAAGTGCGCCTCCAGGTCCTTGGCGTTGAAGAAGGCGGTGCCGTAGATGCGCTGCAGTTGCTGGTTCTTCTCATCACCCAGCCAGTAGGCGCCGGCGATCGAGGTGATCTTGAAGGCCTTGACCCGGCCGGTGGAGGGAACGTGGGGTCCGCGGCAGAAGTCGGTGAAACCGCCGTTGCGGTAGAGGGAGATCTCGTCGCCGGGCGCGGTGAAGCGCTGGATGAAGTGCAGCTTCATGAACTCGCCGCGGGCGGCGTAGTCGGCCAGGGCCTGTTCGCGGGACTGGAGGATCTGGACGAAGGGTTCATCGCGGTGGACCACCTGGGCCATGCGCTGTTCGACGGCGGCCAGGTCGGCTTCGGTGAAGGGCGTCTCGCGATAGACGTCATAGAAGAAGCCGTTCTCGGTGGCGGGGCCGTGGCCCAGTTTGGTCTCTGGAAACAGTTCGAGCAGAGCGGTGGCCATGATGTGCGCCGCGGAGTGGCGCGCCACCTGCAGGGCCTCCGGATCGCTCTCCTTGAGCAACTCCAAGGCGAGGTCTTCCTGCAGCGGCGTATTGAGCCCGACGATGCGTTCGGAGGCGGAGCTGTGGCTGGAGTACATCTCCTCTTCAGAGTGCTCGAGGGCGGTCTGGTTGGCGCTGGAGGCCACCGGTGTGATGGGACGCACCCTGGCCACGACGACGGCCGCGGCCAGACGCGGTGAGATGCTGTTGGCGATCTCCAGGGGTGTGGTCCCCCGAGGAACCTCGCGGACGGAGCCGTCAGGAAGCTGAATCTTGATTGGGTTGCTCACGGTACAAGGATAGTGCATGGCACGCACCGAAGGTGCGACTTCGATACAATGGCAGACGTCCCTGGCGCCTGTCCGAGGGGCAGGAAGCGAGCCCTGGCGATGACCTGGTTCAAACGCGATACCCATGAGATCAATCCAACCGAAGGTCACGAGGTGCGGACCCAGGGTCTATGGACGAAGTGCGACCAGTGCCGCAGAACGCTGTGGAAGGCCGATCTCGACGCCAATCTCCAGGTGTGTCCGAACTGCGGCAAGCACTTCAAGCTGAGCGCGCGGCAGCGCATAGAAAGCCTGCTGGAGCCGGGCTTTGAGCTGGTGGACTTGGAACTGCGCTCGACCGACCCACTGGAGTTCACGGATCTGAAGCCCTACAAGACACGGCTGGTGGCGGCGCAGAAGAGCACCGGGCTGAATGATGCGATCGTCAATGCCACCGGGCGGCTGGGCGAGCACGAGGTGGTGCTTTCGGTGATGGAGTACGGATTCATCGGAGGGAGCATGGGGCCGGTGATGGGCGAGACGATCGCCCGGGCGGTGGACCGCGCGCTGGAGCGGAGGGTTCCACTGATCATCGTCTCCGCGAGCGGCGGGGCGCGCATGATGGAGGGGATCACCAGCCTGATGCAGATGGCCAAGGTCTCCGCGGCGCTGGCCCGGCTGGACGCTGAGCGCATACCCTTTGTGAGCCTGATGACGGATCCGACGACGGGCGGCGTGACTGCCAGCTTTGCCATGCTGGGCGACCTGAACATCGCTGAACCCGGCGCGCTGATCGGCTTTGCAGGCCCGCGGGTGATCGAACAAACCACGCGGCAGAAGCTCCCTGAAGGCTTTCAGCGCTCGGAGTTCCTGCTGCAGCACGGCTTTCTGGATGCCGTGGTGGAACGCAAGGATTTGAAGGCCTACCTGATCGAGGCTCTTAGGTGGATGACCGAGGACTGGCGCAACGGCCAGAGGAAGACGGAACCGGCGCGGGAGCCGGAGCGCCAGCCAGCCAGCATTGCATGAGGTGTTTCCATCGCGGACAGCGCTACGCGTAGCCCTGCGCCGGGCGGCGCACCAGATGCACGATGCCCGCCCACTGGTCTTTGAAGATCCGCTGGCGGTGCGCATTCTGGGCAGTGAGCATCAGCAGGAGCTGCGCCGCACCCCGGACGGACGGAGACGGCCCTTCTCCGCCGCGCTGCGCGCCTGGATGGTGGTGCGGGCCCGGCTGGCGGAAGATGTATTGCACGCAATGCTGCACGAACCGCTGCCGCGCGGGGTACAGGCGCCGGGCGTGAGCCAGTACCTGGTGCTGGGCGCCGGACTGGATACCTTTGCCTGCCGCAATCCGTATGCTGGAGTGCGTGTCTTTGAGGTGGACCACCCCTCCACGCAGGCATGGAAGTTGCAGCGGCTGGAGTCGGCAGGAGTGGTTCCCTCCCCCGGAACACGGTTTATAGCGGTGGACTTTGAGCGGGATGACCTGCGGGAGCGGCTGCTGGCTGCTGGCTTTGATGAGCAGTTGCCGACGGTGATGGCATGGCTGGGCGTGGTGCCCTATCTTACCGGTGCCGCCTTCCGCTCCACGCTGCGGGTCTTCTCCGGCTTTGCGGAAGGCAGTGTGGTGGTGTTTGACTACACGCAGCCGCGGGCGGCGCTGCCCGCTGTGGAGCAGTGGATGCAGGAGTCGCTGAGCGGACGCGTGGCCGCCGCAGGGGAGCCGTTTCAGCTCTTCCTGACGCCGCGCGAAGTCGCCGTGGAGCTGGAGAGCTTCGGCCTGTGCGTGAAGGAAGATCTGGATACAGCGGCACTGACCGGTCGCTATCTCTCCGGACGCAGCGACGCTCTGCAGTTGAAGGGCAAGGCGGGACGGATCTGCGTGGCTACCAGCGGCGGCAGGAGGGCGGCCAGCGGGAGCCCGGACGGAGTGACGAACACAGCAGGAGGGGGAGACGGCAGGGTGGAGGGCGGAGAGACAGCATGACATACGAAGACGCACTGGAGCGATTGAAGACACTGGGGCCGGAGTTGCGGACGGGACGCTCCGCTGAAGCCGGCTCGGCCGGGCATGCGGCTGGGCCGCGCCGCAAGTTCTCTCTGGATCACATCCGCACCTTGCTGCGGGAGTTGGGCGATCCGCAGAAGAGCTTCCCGTCGGTGCTGATCGCGGGGACCAACGGCAAGGGTTCGACGGCCTCGACGCTGGCCTCGATGGTCCACGCCGCGGGGCTGAGGACCGGGCTGTACACCTCGCCGCACCTGCTGCGGGTGAATGAGCGGATCCGGACGTCGCACTCTGACGGCTCCCCGCGGTTCAACCCGTCAGGAGCGCCTACCGACGTGGTAGGCGGTCTGGTGGAGATTCCGGACGCCGACTTCGGCCGTCTCTACACGATCGTCGATGCGGCGACCGAGCG
>JAJZDM010000212.1 GCA_021806005.1 Acidobacteriota bacterium
GCCGATTGCCTGGAGATTGCCCCGCCCTGCCCCGGCGCCTGTAGCATGGCGAAAGAACACCCATGGCTCCCGCCCCGCTCTCGTATTGGATCGCCTTTCACCTCGCTCTGGTCTTCCTTCTCGGGGTGGAGTACCTGCTGCAGCGCTCCGTTCCTGATGCCCGGCGGCGCGCTCTTCTGACGGTAGGCATGTGGGTTATCTCCGCACTGGCCCTTGGCCTGGCCCTGCTGCGTCTCTACCCCCCCGCAGCCGCCTCCCAGTACCTCGCCGGCTATGCCCTGGAACAGGCTCTCTCGCTGGACAATCTCTTTGTCTTCGTCCTGCTCTTCGGCCTCTTCCGGATTCCCGCGGACAAGCAGCCGCGCGTGCTCTTCTGGGGAGTAGCCGGTGCCATCGCCCTGCGCGGAGTGTTCATCGCCGGCGGCGTAGCGCTGCTCAACCGGCTGCACTGGATCGAATATCTCTTTGCCTCTCTGCTCTTGCTGGCCGCGCTCCGGCTGCTGCGGGCCGGGCATGCTCAACCTCCTGCGCAGCCGGCCCCCGCCTGGATCCAGTGGCTCCTCCGATGGCGACCGGTCAGTGCCGATCTCGACCACTTCGTGGTCGTCGAGGCCGGGCGACGCATGGCGACCGTCCTTCTCCTCGCCCTGGTGGCCGTTGAGCTCACCGACATCGTCTTCGCCATGGACTCCATACCGGCGGTTCTCAGCATCACGCGGCAGCCCTTTCTGGCCTACACCTCCAACATTCTGGCGGTAATGGGGCTGCGCTCGCTCTACGTGCTGCTGGCGGCGGGGCTCGCCCGGTTGCGATACCTGCACGCCGGCCTGGCCGCCGTGCTCGCCTTTGCCGCCCTCAAGATGCTCGCTGCCGATTGGGCGACCATCGGCCCGGGGCTCTCGCTGGCCGTCATTGCAGCGCTGATGGGCATCACTCTGGGAGCCTCGCTGCTCGCTCGCCCTGCCTGAAGCCTCAGAAACGCATCCGCGCCCTGGGACACCGCCAGGGCACGATATCCTGAGAGGCGATGATACCTGTAACTGCAAATACGGTGATTGGCGTTCGAACCCCCTCCGCCGTCTATGACGTGGAGATCGGCAAGGGGCTCATAAACCAGGTGGGAGCACGTCTGGATGCCCTGCTGCAAGGCGGACTGCGGGCCGGCAAACAGCGCGCCTTTCTGGTCACCTCGCCGGAGATCGACCACCTCTGGGGCGGACTGCTCGAGAGCGGCTTCCACGATCTTGGCCTACCAAGCCTTACCCGGCTCCTTGTCCCCGCCGGCGAGGAGCACAAGCGCCTGGCTACGGTCGAGCGTCTGGCCGAGGAGATGGTCCACCACGGGGCGGATCGCGACTCTGTCCTCATCGCCCTGGGCGGCGGCGTGCTCGGCGATCTCACCGGCTTCCTGGCAGCCATCTACATGCGTGGCATTCGCTATGTAGGCGTACCAACCACCCTTCTGGCACAGGTGGACAGCTCTCTCGGCGGCAAGACGGGCGTCAACCTGGCCGCAGGTAAAAATCTTGCCGGAGCCTTCCATCATCCCCTGGCGGTCTATGCCGATACGGCCACCCTCGCCACCCTGCCCCCCGCCGAACTGCGGGCCGGACTGCAGGAGGCCATCAAGGCCGGAATCATCCGCGACCGCACGCTCTTCGAGTTTCTGGAAACCGAAGCAGACGCGGTGCTCACCGGAACGCCGGAGGCGCTCACCCGCGTGGTAGCCGCCAGCGTCCGCGTCAAGGCAGAGGTCGTCAGCGCGGATGAACGCGAGGGTGGGCTGCGCATGATCCTCAACCTGGGACACACGCTGGGACACGCCATCGAGGCCGCCACCGGGTACCAGCAGCTCCTGCACGGAGAGGCCGTAGCCTGGGGAATGATCGCCGCCGTCACCATTGCGCTGCGCCGTGGGACCATCACCACAGCCGAGGCGGAGCGGATCGAGCGCACCATCCGCGCCTATGGACCCCTGCGCGGCTTTACCGTGGAGGCGGCCCAACTGGTGGCGCTCACCGCCAGGGACAAGAAGAACCGCAGCGGAACGCGCTCCTTTGTGCTGCCCGTCGGGATTGGGGATGCCGCAGTCGTCAAGGATCTCACCGACGCCGAACTGCTGCAGGCAGCCCAGGCGGTGGCGACTGAAGCCCGGGGAGTGAGCGAAGCCAGGCGAGTGAGCAAAGCCAGCGGAGTAACCGCGTGAGCGGCCCGCGGATGAACAAGCCTGTCACGGTGAACCCCGGAGCGCGGCCCAGCGGTGAGGCCAGCGAGGCCGCAGCCGCAGAGCAGGTCCGCGATCTCTTCAATTCCATCGCTCCGCGCTACGATCTCCTCAATCACCTTCTCTCCATGGGGCTGGACCGGCGCTGGTGGAGACGGACGGCGCAGAGCTTTCGCAGCGTGCTGGCGCAGCCCAGGGCGCGCGTGCTCGATCTCTGCTGCGGTACCGGCGACCTCACCTCCGCCCTGCTCCGGCTTCGTCCCTCGGGCGCGGAGCCGATCACAGGACTGGATTTCTCCACCGCGATGCTGGATCGCGCGCGGACC
>JAJZDM010000097.1 GCA_021806005.1 Acidobacteriota bacterium
GCCGCAGGTGAATGCGGAGGCTGCGCCGGAGCCAGCGGTTGAAGCCGCGGAGACGCCTGCCGAGGAGACTGCTGCAGCCTCCTGAGGCTGCGCCCGAATCAGCTTTGCAGCCGGGTAAAGATCCCGTCCCGACTGCAGCCAGGACCAAGCCAACGCTGCAAGATGCTCCCACGATCTCTCCTTTTCCGTTTCCGCCACCGTCTGCTGATCGTGGCGGGGCGAACTCCGGAGACCATGCCCAGAGGCTAAGGCCGGAGGCGCATGGCCAGAGATCAAGTCCAGAGATCCCCACCGGGATCTGGAGCACGAGCAGCCGAACCGGCAGCCGGCCAGAGTGAGCCGGCAGCAGACCAAGGACAAGCAATATGGCTGACGAGACAGTACATCAGGCAGCGGCAACGCCGGCTGCGACCACCAGCGAGAGTGCGCCGGCTGCGCGCACCGGATATCAGGGTTCCCGTCCCGGCGGATCCCGGCCACCCCGCCCGGCAGGCGCCGGCGGAGGAGCCGGATCTGGCGCAGGACCCGGCGGACGCAAGTTCTTCCGCCGCAAGAAGGTCTGCAAGTTCACCGTGGAGAAGATTGATACCATCAGCTACCGCGATGTGCGTCTTCTGCAGCAGTTTGTCTCTGACCGCGGCAAGATCATTCCCCGCCGTCTTACCGGCACCAGCGCTCCGTTCCAGCGCAAGCTGACGCGCGCCATCAAGCAGGCCCGGGCGATCGCTCTGCTGCCCTTTGCGGCCAAGTATTAGTTTTCCTGCGCCCGCGAGGGCGCATACCACGAGGAGGCTGGTGCAGCGCCTCGATGAATCTGGAGATCTGTCATGGAAGTCATTCTGAAAGAGGATGTAAACAAACTCGGTCACCGCGGCGATGTGGTCAAGGTCGCCGCCGGTTATGGCCGGAACTATCTGTTGCCCAGCAAGCTGGCGATGGAAGCGACGCCGGCCAACAAGGCGGTTATCGAGCAGATGAAGGCCTCGGCGATTCGCAAGTCCGTCGCCGAGAAGGGCGGAGCCGAGGAGCTGGCGGCCAGGCTCAACGAGCTGGTGCTGATCTTTGAGCGCAAGACCGGTGAAAACGATCACCTCTTTGGTTCGGTGACCTCGCTGGACATCGCGCAGGAGCTGGAGGCGCAGGGCTACAAGGTGGATCGCCGCAAGATCCACCTGGAAGAGCCGCTGAAGAGCGTCGGCGAGTTCCACGTGCCGATCAAGCTGCATCGCGAGGTCTCAGCGCACGTTCAGGTGACCATCAAGAGCGACGCTCCGGAGCGCTCGACCGAAGAGGCTGCGGTTGCCGATGACTCGGTCTTCAAGTCCACCTACACCGGTGAACTGGACGACAATCGCGACTAAAGCAGCATTTCAGTGGGATGCACGAAGACGAAGGGTCTGCAGGCAGGCTTCTCTTAGAGACGAGAAGAGCCGATCTGCAGACCTTTTTTGTCTTTGGGAACCCCGGGGCGCGGGGGCCACAGTGGAACACAGTCCGGAGCTTCCCCGAAGTGATGAGCGGCCCGCATCTGAAATCCTGAGATTGGGGGAACACCGGCACCGAGCGTTGAATCAGCGCCCTTCTGCTGCCCCAGAGGCTGAATGCCGCACACGTCCTGCTTCGGCGTTATGGATGCAGCGTCTTCTTGAGGAAGGTTGCGGCGGCCTGGTAAGCGGTCAGCCAGTCCTGGTGCAGCAGGAAACCATGGACCTCATCAGGGAAGATGAGCTCCTGTACTGGGACGTGGCGGGCGCGCAACGCCTGTGCGAGGATGGGCGTCTGGGCGTAGGCAACCTCCGGGTCATTGTCGCCGTGGATCAGCAGTACCGGCGAGCGCCAGCGGTCGATGGAGCCCAGCGGGGAACTCGCGCGGGCCCGGGCTGCGATCGCGTCCATCGTGGCAAAGCTTCCCTGCTTCCAGTCGGAGGCGTTCTCCTCCAGGTTCCAGTCGTGGACGCCGTGGAAGTCCACGCCCGCGGCGAAGAGGTTGGAGTTGCGCGCCAGCGCGAGAGCCGTGAGATAGCCGCCGTAGCTTCCGCCCCAGATCCCCACGCGATGGGGATCGACACCGGGAAGCGAGCGAAGGTAAAGGACGGCGGCGAGAACGTCGTTGTACTCCTGTGCGCCGTCTGCCCCTGCGTTCTGGCAGGCGCGGAAGTTGAGGCCGTAGCCGATGCCGCAGCGATAGTTCAGGGAGAGGACGATGAATCCCTGCGAGGTGAGGTACTGGTTCATCGCGTAGGCGTTGGAGTAGTAGTCCATGGCAGGGTAGCCGAGCAGCATCTGGCGTTCGGGGCCGCCGTGAACGAAGAGAATCGCGGGGCGCAGGGTGTGGGCCGGGGCAGGATTAGCGGGAGTGAAGAGCTGGCCGTGCAGGTGCAGACCGTCGCTGCTGTTGAAGAAGACCTGACGTGGGGTGACGAAGGCGGCGGCGGGGTAATCCGCGGGCAGGAAGTTGGGACGCAGAGGCGTGATGGTGGCCTGTGCCTCCGGGCCGGGAGTGATCAGCGCCGGATGCATTGGCGTTCGCACATCGGAGACCATAGCGGCCAGGGCGCCGTCGGGCGTCATCCGGGGGCTGGTCTGGTTGCCTGCACCGTCGGTCAGTTGCACCGGGGCAAGCTCCGGATGCGTCAGGTCTACCCGCCAGAGGTGGCGACGGTCCTGATCCCGAAGGTCGCCGTGCGCCCGGTTCGATGCGGAGTTGAGCTGCGCGCCGGTCTTCGTATCTCCTTGCCTGCCCGAGCCGCTTTCCAGTTCGTTGGAGCTGTAGATCAGGAAATGCCGATCCGGGGTCAGGGTTGCGTCCTCCACCTCGAAGGCTCCGGGAGTCAGCCAATCCACGCAGGGGTCGCCGCTGAGGTGGATCTGGTAGAGATGGACCCATCCGTCGGCCTCGCTGTAAAAGGCGATGGCGTTGTTGCTGGCGAAGATCAGGTACGGCTCGCCCGTGGAGAGGTGAGGCAGGATGCTTCCCGGCTTGCTGGCCGCGGGAGTGAACAGGGTGCGGGTCGCTCCGGTGGCCACATCGGCGAGCTGGATCGACCAGGGATTGGGTGAGGTGCGCGGATGGACGAACTCCAGAGGCTGAACGAAGGGCGAGCGCAGCCAGGCGATCCGGGCGCCATCCGGTGAGAAGGCCGGGGCTGAGTCGTCGCTGGTGGTGGGATCCAGAAAGCGCAGCGTATGGGCATGGAGATCATACAGAGCCAGCAGGCTGTGCGAGGGCTCGTTGGCCTCAGTGCGATGGCTGATGTAGGCCAGCAGATGGCCGTCCGGAGACAGGGTGAGCGAAGAGGCGTAGCCGCGGTCGAAGACCAGTTGGTGCGCGGGGCTCGACGTGGTGTCTGCGGCCGAGGATGGCGAACGGACGCTGGCCGTCCAGATCTTGCCCTGGTGGACAAACAGAATGCTTTGTCCGTCGCGGGTGAAGAGTGGTGAACGGCCCGGGCCGATGACGGCGGATCGGCCATTGAGCCATTGCACCAGCACCTGGACGGGGGTGGGCCGCTGCAGATGCGCGGGATTGGCGGGCTCACCGTTGGCGCCCCGCTCGGCCCCGCTGGTGTAGGCGATCGCCGTGGCGTCCGGGGACCAGGCCAGTTGGGAGATATTCTGGGCGTCGTCCTCGCGGTTGTGAGTGAGCGGACGCGGCTGGCTGGGGCTGGCGCCTCTGGCAACCCAAAGGTTATGGCGACCCTGGTCGTCCTCCACCCAGGCGAAGAGGTTGCCCTGGGGCGCTGCTGTCAGGTTATTGGCGTAGGGGGCGCTGAGGGCCTGTTGCAGCATGAAGGGCTGGGGCCCGAAGGCGTGGGGCCCGTAGGGCTGAAGGCCAGAGGAACGGAGCCCGAAGGATCGGGGCCCAGCCGAGGGGAGACCCACGGCAAAAAAAGAGGCAAGCAACAGTGCGGCAAAACGGCCCATCCGGCGAGGATAACCGTTCACTTTGTTGCGGCGACGTGATTTACCGCACGCCGCATCAAGATGGAAACCGCTGCCGCGGGACGATGCTGCTTAGACAGCCGTACTCTGCGCCTTGAGGCGCTCGGCCGTGTCATGTGCGATCAAGGCGTCGATGGTTGGCTGAAGCATCCCTTCCATCACCATCCCGAGCTGGTGGTTGGTGAGGCCGATGCGGTGATCGGTGACCCGGTTCTGGGGGAAGTTGTAGGTGCGGATCTTCTCGCTGCGGTCACCGGTGCCCACCTGCTGCTTGCGTTCGGCGGCCATGGCCTGGTGCTGCCGCTCCATCTCCACCTCGTAGAGCCGGGAGCGCAGCACGCGCATCGCCTTCTCGCGGTTCTTGATCTGCGACTTCTCGTCCTGGCAACTGACCACGGTGTTGGTGGGCAGATGGGTGATGCGAACCGCGGAGTAGGTGGTGTTGACCGACTGTCCGCCTGGGCCAGAGGAGCAGAAGGTGTCGATGCGCAGGTCCTTGGGCTCCACTTTGACGTCCACCTCCTCGGCCTCAGGGAGCACGGCCACGGTGATGGCGGAGGTGTGGACCCGGCCCTGGGTCTCGGTGGCCGGCACCCGCTGCACCCGATGCACGCCGGATTCGTACTTCATCTGGGAGTAGACCTTGTCACCTTCGATGATGGCGGTGACATCCTTCAAGCCGCCCACATCGGACTCCGTCTGGGAGAGGATCTCGACCTTCCAGCGGTGCTGCTCGGCAAAGCGAAGGTACATGCGGAAGACCTCGGCAACGAACAAGGAGGCCTCATCTCCGCCGGTACCGGCGCGCAGCTCCAGGACGATGTTCTTGTCGTCGTTGGGGTCTTTGGGCAGCAGCAGGACCTTCAGTTCCTCCTCGCAGATGGCCAGCCGGGGCCGAAGGTCGTCGAGTTCGGCCTGGGCCATCTCGCGGAGGCCGGGATCGCTGTCGGCGAGCATGGCCTGGGCATCGGCGATGGCGGTGCGGAGCTTGCGGTACTCGCGGAACTTCTCCACGGTGGGTTCCATGTCCCGGTGCTGCTTGGCAACTTTGCGGAAGTTCTCCTGGTCGGTCACGATCTTTGGATCGGAGAGTTGCAGGCCCAGCTCTTCATAGCGGGCTTCGAGTTGGTCGAGGCGTTCAAACATGGGGCGCTCCTCCTGCGCCTGGCGCAGGGATTGATGAGGTCAGAGAGAAGTCGGGAGGCGGCAGAGAGGGCCTGGCTGTTTCAGCAGGAGCTCCTGGATTCAATAATGGCTATGGGATCAGAGACTTGGAGCCGGTGCTGCTGCCTTGGAAGGGGCAAGAGCGGCGCAGAGAATCGTAAGCGCAGCTAGGCAAAGTCGCGGCGCACCACTGCGTCTGCATCTTCTGCCGGCAGAGGCAGGTTCTTCGGATCTGCGCTGGTCCATTCCATACCGCTGATTTGATGGTACCGCGAATAGCGGCGATTCGTACTCCTCGCTCACCCGCGGAGCCAGCCGCGCCGGATCGGCGGGAGCACCCACCTGGGTGGCTGCGTGGATAATGGTTGGGTGCAAAGTTGGATTGAGATCTCCGAGAAGCGGCTGGTGGAGAACCTGCGCGCGGTGCAGGCGCTCGCCGGCGGAGAAGATGATCTGGGCAGGCCTGAGGGCGTAGAGACGCTCGGTGTCATCAAGGCCAACGCCTATGGGCATGACGCGGTGAAGGTTGCGCTGATTCTGGCCGGGGCAGGGGTGCGCTGGCTGGGGGTATCCGATGTGCAGGAGGGAGCGCGGGTGCGCAGGGCGGTGCAGGGCGTGGCGCCCGTGGAGCACCGCCTGACACCCGGGATGGCTGCGCAGGAGATGCGGCTGCTGGTGATGGGTGGTCTGGAGGCGGAGGATTGCCGGCAGGTCGTGGAGGAGGATCTGACGCCGGTGATCTGGACCGTCGCCCACGTCGAGATGCTGGAGCGGGCGGCGGAGGCGACGGGCAAGCCCGTCCGGGTGCATCTGGAGATCGACTCCGGGATGTGCCGGCAGGGAGTGGATGTGGCTGGGGTTGGGGAGGTTGCGCGGCGGCTGGAGGGCTCCCGCTGGGTGAGCTGTGAGGGGGTGATGTCGCATCTGGCTGCGGCGGAGGTGGCTGGTTCGGAGCAGACACGCCGCCAGCAGGAGAGATTCGCCAGGGCGCTGCAGGTGGTGGCGGCTGAGGGGATTCGTCCGGTGTGGCTGCATCTGGCCGCGAGTTCGGCGGTGGACGAGGGCGGTACGATGGCCTGGATGCGGGAGCAGGCGCGGAACCTGGGGGCGCGGGTGATGATTCGCCCCGGAGTTGCTTTGTACGGCTACTGCGTTCCCATCGCATCGGGAGTTCTGAGGCCGCAACTGCGGCCGGTTCTGACCTGGAAGACGAGGGTGATTGGAGTGCGGGAGATCGACGCGGGGGAGAGCGTGGGATACGGCGGCACCTTTACGGCGGCGTCGCGGATGCGTCTGGCCTTGCTTCCGGTGGGGTACGCGGATGGGCTGCGGAGGGCGGCCTCCTCCGGGGTGGGCAACGGCTGGGTGATGATTCAGGGCCGCAGGGCGGCGGTGGTTGGCCGGGTATCGATGAACCTGACCACGGTGGATATCACTGCTATTGAAGGAGTTGAAGTGGGTAGCGAGGTGGTTCTGCTGGGTCCGGGCGTTACGGCGGACGACCATGCGCGCTGGGACGGGACGATCTCTTACGAGATTCTCTGCGGGATCCGGGCGAAGCGGCCGTGAAGACGGACGGGGAGATGCTGTGTCGCCCGCCACGGCGGCCGGCAGCGCCCGGACGGTAAACTGGTAGATGATGCTGGCACGGCTTTATGCAAAGTGGATGTATGCGTGGGAGACAGCGCTGACCACCCGGGATGAGAACCGGGTGGAGCGCCCCTTGGAGTGGGGATTCGAGCACCTGGCGGAGTTTGGCGGGGAGGAGATGGCCGGACGCGTGGAGCGCGGGGAGATCTCCGGGCTGGAGGCGATGATCGAGCTGAACCGGAGGATTGTGGCCGAACCGCAGTGGTTCTATGGCTACCAGACGCCGGATGATTTTCGTATCGAACAGCACTTTCCAGCGCTCTACCCTACCAACGTACGTCCGGAGACGCTGGAACAGGAGCGGGAGTGGCGACGCAGGGCCGAGGTGGGCGAACTGCGCAAGGAGCCGTTCCTACGCTTCACCTCCCGGGTGACCACGCCGTATCCGGAGAACGATACGGTGAATGCAAGATGGTATGAGGCCAGCCCGAAGTCAATCCCGCGGGACAGCCAGGGCAGGCCGAAGCCCCGGCAGGCGATGATTGTGATGCCACAGTGGAACGCGGATGCCTTCTCGCACAATTCGCTGTGCGAGATGTTCAACCGTTTTGGGATCTCCTGCCTGCGGCTCTCCAAGCCCTACCACGACGTGCGGCGGCCGGCAGAGCTGGAGCGCAGCGACTACGCCGTGAGTGCGAATGTGGGACGAACCATCGCGGCCTGTCGGCAGGCGGTGGTGGACATCCGGAGTTGCATGGACTGGCTGGAGTCTCAGGGCTATGAGCAGTTCGGGGTGCTGGGGACCAGCCTGGGCAGCGCTTACGGGTTTATCGCCGCCGCCATGGATCCGCGTCTGCGGGTGTGCGCGTTCAACCATGCCAGCACCCAGTTCGGCGATGTGGTGTGGACCGGGCAGAGCACCCGCCACATCAAGGCCGCCTTTGAGCATGCGGGCCTGAGCCAGGATCAGGTTCGGGAGGTCTTTGCCGGGGTGAGCCCGATGAGCTTCATGGAGCGGTTTGCGGCCAGCGGGGGGCCGCGCTGGGAGCGTGACACGCCACGCCGCACGCTGGTGGTCTACGCGCCGTATGACCTCACGTTTGTGGTGCGCTACTCCCGGGAGGTATTGAAGAACTTCACCCGCCATGGAGTGGACTATGTGGCCAAGGTGCTGCCCTGCGGCCACTATACGACCGGGGAGACTCCCTACAAGTATCTGGACGGATGGTATCTGGGGTCGTTTATCTGGGGAGCGTTTCGGCGGCTGCGAGCTGCCGGCTGAAGACCAGCCCGAGCCGGCCGGCCCAGCGTCAAGCCGCGCAGACCGACGGAGCGTAATCGCGCCATCGAGGGTGGGCGGCGACATCTCTGTGTGCCTGACGATCTCTGTGCTCCCGGCAGGCCCGCGCCCAGCATGGAGCGCGGGCTGCCGCCGCAGCCTGAGCAGGGCGCATTTTTTTAGCGGAACGGCTGGATGGAAACCGATAGGATCGGTCATTTGTGAAGGCTATTGGGTGAATTGCGGGGTTGACCCGGAGTTTTGAGTGATACAGTTTGCGCAGGACAGGTTCTTCAGTGGGAGAGGGTTTTGTCTTGCGGGCCTGTCGGGGCCGCAGGTCTTTTCCCGAGGAACAGGCCAGGCCGGTGCGGCAGATGCCAGCAGAGGCCGTGTGCTCGGTGAATCTCATCCAAAAGGGGAGGGTGTCCTCCGCGAAGGGCCTGGGGAGATCCTGACGGCAGTGGTGACCTGATCTGCCGACGGCGTGGTGACAACAGAGACCAAGGAACGGCCTGGTTGGCGATGAAGAGGGAGATGGACAGATTGCGGGAGCAATGGTCACGGCCTATCCAGGCTCGATACAGGGATTGGTGGAGCCGGCGCAGCCGCGTGGGCAAGATCGCTGTGGCACTGCTGGCCGTGATTGCTGTGTGTTCGCTGGCGAGCACAGCCCATGTTGCCCGGGAGCTGGATGAAGATCTGCAGGTGCTCGCGTGGATCGCGCTGGGGCCGCTGCTGGTGATTCTCTTCTTTCGCTGGTTCGTCCACCGGGTGCTGTGGAAGGTAAGCAACCGGCTGATGCTGACCTACCTGCTGATGGGATTGGTTCCGGTCGTGATGGTGGTGACCCTGACCTCGGTGGCGGCGTACCTGCTGGCTGGGCAGTATGCGACGGACATGGGATTGTTGAGCCTGAATCATGCCCTGGAGCGGGTACGGGATGAGGCGGGAAGTGCGGCGGTGTATGGGAGGCAGCGCGGGGAGCCGGGGCAGCAGAAGGCCGCGCCTGCCGGCAGGACAGGTGCGGACGACCCTCAGGATGCCGGCTCGATGGGCGATCTGGGCATGCTGGAGAGAGAGGACGCAACGCCGCTGACCGTGATGGAGTTGCGCGGCAACACCTGGGTGGAGAGACGCGGCGGATCGGGAGTCCATGTGGGGCAGCTCCCCAGCGACGCGCCGCCGAAGTGGCTGCATCCGGGATTTCAAGGGGTGGTGGAGCAGCACAGACGGCTCTACCTGTGCGCGGAGGTGAGCGCGCCCCACAACGGGAAGATGGTGGTGATGCTGGCCAGCCGCGCGTTGAACCGGGCGGAGATGGATGTGCTGGCCAAGGGGCTGGGGCGGATCATCCTGTCCCATGCCTACAGCCGTTTGGGTGATTTGTCCGGAACCACGGAAGTGCAGGTGGACAAGGACACGAAGGTGAAGGTGGTTGGGCTGGATGCTCTGGCCAAGGGCGGCGAGTTCGATCAGGTTTCCAGTGCTCCGCTGAGGTGGTCCCGGCATCCGTATCTGGATCCGCCGGTGATTGCATCGCCGGTGACGCTGCCGGTGACCTCCTGGCGGACGGGGGAGGACATCTCCGGTCTGCTGGCAGTGATCTCGCGTCCGAAGATGCTGTATGGCGAGCTGTTTGCGTCTTCAGTGGGGATTGGAAAGTTTGTGAAGTGGATGCTGCTGGGGTTGGCGGCGTTCTTTGCCCTGCTGGAGGCCTTTGCTCTGCTGATGGCGTTCGGATTGAGCGGGACGATTACGCGTTCGGTGGCGGAGCTGTACCAGGGGACGCGGGAGATCGACGCGGGCCATCTGGAGCACAGAATCCCGGTGCGGCGCAAGGATCAACTGGCCGCACTGGCCAGTTCATTCAATGGCATGGCGGCGTCGGTGAGCGAGCTTCTGGTGCAGCAACAGGAGAAGGATCGGCTGCTGCATGAGCTGGCCATCGCCCAGGAGGTGCAGACGACGCTGTTTCCCAGTTCACCAGCGTTGGCAGGAGCGCTGGAGGTGCATGGCACCTGTCTGCCAGCCAGAACGGTGGGGGGGGACTACTTTGACTTCATCTTCGGGTATGGAAGGGAGCATGGACCGGAGGCGCCGGCTTCAGGCCACGTGACGCTGGCGCTGGGCGACATCAGCGGCAAGGGAATCTCTGCGGCGCTGCTGATGAGCGCACTGCACTCGGCCGACCGGGCGTTCAGCGCCGCTGCGTTGGAGGCGGGAGTCGCGGTGTCTCCGGCGCATCTGCTGAAGCTGCTGAACGAGCATCTGCATCGCAGCACGCAGTCTTCGCGCTACGCCACACTGTTTGTGGCAGCCTACGATCCGGCGACGCGGCGGCTGACCTACTCCAATGGAGGTCATCTGCCACCGCTGGTCATCTCCGCCGATGGCAGCGTGCGGCGGCTGGAGGAGGGGGGAGCCGTCGTGGGGCTGCTGGAGGGGATGGAGTATGTGCAGGCGAGCGTGGTGCTGAAGCCGGGAGATCTGCTGGTGGCCTTTACGGACGGCCTGACGGAGCCCGAACGGGACGGGGTGGAGTTCGGAGAGCAGCGGCTGATGGAGTTTGTACGCGCGCGGCGGGAGGAGCCGCTGACGGTGCTGGCGGAGCATATGCTGCAGGTGGTCAAGGAGTGGATTGGCGACCGCGAGCAGCCGGACGATATGACGGTGGTTCTGGCGCGCCAGAGTTGAGCACCTGCTGAAAGCAGGCCGAAGCAGATGACTCCGGGCAGGGGTCTGCCGGTGCGGCGCCACGGTGGCACGGAATCCTACGGCGGAACTCTTCCTGCAGCGTAAAATGGAAAGATATGCCGATTGATTTGAATGCTCCCTTGAAGATGAGTGATCCCGAGATTGCCGTGCAGATCGAAAAGGAGGTTCTGCGCCAGCATGAGGGGCTGGAGATGATCGCCAGCGAGAACTTTGTGTCGCGGGCCGTGCTGGAGGCGGTTGGGACGGTCTTTACCAACAAGTACGCCGAAGGGTATCCGGGCAAGCGGTACTACGGGGGCTGCGAGTTCGCCGATGCGGTGGAGAATCTGGCCCGGGAGCGGGCCAAAGAGTTGTTTGGCGCCGATCATGCGAATGTGCAGCCGCACTCCGGCTCGCAGGCCAATGCGGCGGCGTATATGTCCCTGCTGGAGCCGGGAGAGACGGTGCTGGGGCTGGACCTGGCCAACGGCGGTCACCTGACCCATGGGCACAAGCTGAACTTCTCCGGCAAGCTGTACCACATTGCCGGGTACAAGGTGCGGCAGGATACGGAGGTCATCGACTACGATGCGCTGGAGGAGCAGGCCATTGCAGAGCGGCCAAAGGTGATTGTGGGAGGGGGCTCGGCCTATCCGCGGCAGTTTGACTTTGTGCGGATGCGGCAGATTGCGGACAAGGTGGGTGCGCGACTGATGATTGACATGGCGCACTTCGCCGGGCTGGTGGCCGGAGGGGTGCATCCCAGCCCGGTACCGTATGCGGATGTGGTGACGACGACGACTCACAAGACGCTGCGCGGCCCCAGAGCAGGGATGATCCTGTGCAAGGCGGAGCTGGCGGCGGCGATTGACCGGAGCGTGTTTCCGGGCCAGCAGGGCGGACCCCTGGTGCATGTGGTGGCGGGCAAGGCGGTGGCGCTGAAGGAGGCGCTGCAGCCGGAGTTCAAGGCCTATGCGGCGCAGACGGTGGCCAACGCCAAGGCGCTCTCGGATGCGATGCAGGCGGCCGGATTCCGCGTGGTCTCCGGCGGCACGGATACGCACCTGATCCTGGTGGATGTGTTTGTGAAGGGGATGCTGGGATCGGAGGCCGAGAAGGCGCTCGGCCTGGCCGGGATTACGGTCAACAAGAATGCGATTCCCTTTGATACGAATCCGCCGATGAAGCCCAGCGGCATCCGCATCGGCACGCCGGCGCTGACCACGCGCGGGATGAAGGAGGGCGAGATGAAGACGATCGCAGGCTGGATCTCCGAGGCGCTCGAACACCGCAACGATGAGGGCAGACTCGCGGCCATCCGGACGAAGGTAGGAGAGATGGCTGAGGCGTTTCCGTTGTATGGCTGGCTGAGGGAGCGGGACTAGGGAGCTACGGAAGCGCAGATAAGAGGCCGGCAACCAGAGCGGGCCGCGCCGGTGAGCGACCGGTTCAGAGGTCTGTGCGTGCGGCTCGCTGGCGCTGTGCGCTTCTCCGTCTTTCCTGCGCGGTCCCTGGATTCGTGTTCCGTCGAATTTGATCCTTCAACCCCCGTGCCCTCAATGCATCCGGAGTCGCACCGGCATGCGGCGCCGCCGCTGTCTTCGCTGCTGTCCTCGCCCATGATCCCTGGCTACGGGCGCTCCACGTATCCGGTCCAGTCTCCGTACCTTCGCCGCAAATGGCAGAGTTGCGCCGATGGGATGGAACTCTGCCGTCCGATCCTGTAATTCCTGTTCCGCAGCCCGCTCCGCAAGGTTCACGGAACCACCCTCCCGTCGTCTGCGTATCTTCCCCCGATACACGAAGGAGACCGCATGCGCCGCTTTGCTCTCATCGGGGCCAATGTGCTGTTCGCAGTGCTTCCGCTCGCAGCAGCCTCGCTCCATGCCCAGTCTTTCTCGATCCACTCGTGCCCCAACGGAGATGGCGGCGGCAACGACGGCTTTCTCTCTCACTGGTTTGGCGGCAGCGAGCAGGTCTGCGAGACTCGCACGATCGCCTTTCCGCTGGTCAACGGACAACTCCATGTCAACGGAATGAACGGTGGCATCGAGGTGGTGGGTGAAGACCGCCGCGATGTCTACCTTGAAGCCCGCGTCATCGCCCACGCCGGCAGTAAGACCGCCGCAGAGGCCCTGCTTCATGAGATCTCCATCCAGACGGGTGAGACCGTCCAGGCCAACGGCCCGAAGGCGGCACTGACGCGCGGTTGGTCCGTCAGCTTCAAGCTTCACGTCCCGCATGACCTGACCGGGGAGTTCCATACCATGAACGGTGGCATCAGCCTGGTTGCCATCGCAGGTGACATCCACGGCGAGACCACCAACGGTGGGATTGAATTCAAGGACCTCGGCGGCAATGTTCGCCTGACCACGACCAACGGCGGCATCCACGCCACGCTGGCTGGCAACACCTGGCAGGGAGCTGGACTCACCGCAAAGACCACGAACGGCGGCATCTCTGTCGACGCGGCTCCCGGCTACTCTGCTCATGTGGTCGCCAGCACGGTAAACGGCGGCATCGAAGTCCCGGGTCAGACCGGCTCCCGCCGCCACTCGGTTGACAGGAACATCGGCTCCGGCGGTCCCACTCTCGACCTTGAAACCGTCAATGGCGGCATCTCCATCCGCTAGGGCAGTTTCGGTGTAGGTGTAGAGTGCGACTCGACTTCGATGGGCGTTTTCCCCCAATGAAAACGCCACTACAAGCCCGCTTCGCGATACCCATCAACACCGAAAATGCCATAGGGTCATAACCGGCTTCCGCCACGGAAATCCCCTGTTCAGCCCCTGTCCGGCCCCTGTCCAGCCCCTGTCCAGCCCCTGTCTGGGTTGCGGAGGGCTGCTCCCGCCTTCAACTCCGGGCTCCGTCCTTCCATCCCGCACCGGGAGAATGTCCAGGTCTTTCGAGTCGTGCATCTCCAGGACAGGCGCTGTCCGTGACGTCCGAATGGGGAAGAAATCCGCTCCGTCAAGGTGCTTGGGGAGGATTGCTGGACGAGCCTCTGCGGCCAAGGCGGTGATCTCGATCGAGGAGAGGCGGACGTTCTTCACGTGGCGCTGGCAGAAACCCTGAGATGCTATCGAGGGTGAAGGGGCTGAACGGGAAAGATGGGCGCAACGTTGGTCGCGCCGATGGGGGCTCGTGGGGCCGGTGGAGAAGATTCCTGGATCTCAGGCTGCGTGCTTGGTCATCGCAAACGTTTGTCTCAACAACAAGAGACAGTGTTAGGGCTTGACATGGCTGAAGATATTCCATTTTAATGGCTCGCGCCGGAATATGAACGAAACAAGCGTTTGTTTTCTAGCTTTCTGGCGGGAGCCCCGCTGGACGGCTTCTCCGGCGCGTTGGGGAGGGAAGACAGGGCATGATGGCTTGGCGGCGTGTCGTCTGGTTGAGCGTTGTGGGGCTCTGGATGCTGGCCGGGTGTGGCTCAAGCAGCTCCAGCAGCAGCGGAGCCACGACGAACATTGGTGTTCCCACCGGTCCGATGGTGAGCGTGGTGCAGAGTACCAACGATGAGACGGAGCTGATGGCTGCCCAGCCCAGCGTGAGCTTTGGCGCAAGCACCTCCGACGCCGGCACCAACACGATTCTGGTGGATGCCACACAGACGTACCAGACCATCCAGGGTTTTGGCGCGGCGTTTACGGACTCCGCCTGCTATCTGCTGGACAAGGTCGCGCAGCCGAGTGAGCTTTCGACGGCGATGAGCAATCTGTTCACGCGGAGTGGCACGGGGATTGGGCTGAGCTTCATGCGCATCCCGATGGGGGCGTCCGATATTGCTCTTTCTGTCTACTCCTATGACGACCAGCCGGTGGGCGCAACGGATCTGAACCTCGCCGGCTTTTCGATCAGCCATGACCAAGCCTATATTCTCCCCATCATCCAGCAGGCCAAGGGATTGAATCCGCAGATGACGCTGATGGCGACGCCGTGGAGTCCGCCGGGCTGGATGAAGGACCCGAGTTCGATGAGCCCGGTCTCGATGCTGGGTGGGACGCTCCTGATGACGCCGGCAGGCGAGACGGCTTATGCGAACTACTTTGTGAAGTTTCTCCAGGCGTACCAGGCTGCGGGGGTTCCGGTGAATTACCTGACCATTCAGAATGAACCGCTGAATGAGACCTCGTCCTATCCCAGCATGGGCATGAGCGCCACGGAGCAGCTCAGTCTGCTGCAAGGGTATGTTCTGCCGGCGCTGGCGGCCTCCGGCGTCTCGACCAAGGTGATGGTGTACGACCACAACTGGAACGAGCCGCCTTATCCGGAGACGGTTCTAAGCGGGCTTACACAGCAGCAGATGACGCAGATCGCGGGAACGGCGTGGCACGGATACGAGGGAACGCCAGGGGCGCAACAGACGGTGCAGAACCAGTTTCCAGC
>JAJZDM010000098.1 GCA_021806005.1 Acidobacteriota bacterium
CGAGTGTCTGCGCCACCCGAATATAAGGACCATCGTCAGAGACGCCCATCGTTGTGTAAGGCCGGCTCAGCAGCGCGCACAGCAGCAGGGCCAGCGCACAGAAGAGAGCGTGAAGACGGAACCTGCGAACCAGTTGCAAGGAGCCTCCGGACAGCGTTGTCTTTAGCCCCGTGGAACGATACAGGGGTCGGACGTTGAGCTTAAGACTGGGCAGGAACTCAGAGTAGCAGAGCACGGCTATGGGTTCTGAGGTGGCACATAGCGGACCACATACAGCGTCCCCGGCGTGCGGTACGGCCAGCGCGAGAAGTGTACCGGGGCAAAGGGCGCGGGTCCATAGCAGGCGTTGGGATCAAAGGAGACGCCGTAAACGGGATGCAGATGCGGCACGTAGTAATAGAAGCCCTCCTTTGCCCAGCAGGGCTCTGCGGCAGGGGGTGCGACAGGAACATACGCGTGCGCGGGAACCACGATCCGGGGATCATTGATGTGATTGGAGTGCTGAAGCTCTGTGTAGAAGTCAAAATCCCATCCCTGATCCACCGCGGTGTCCGGAATCCCGGCAGAGCGCATCTGGGCCGCAAGACGAACCAGAGCCCGGCACAGCGAGAAGGTATTGTGCGTCGTAGCCATACCGTAGGCCGCCAGAACCGGAATCAGAACCCACGCAGCCAACGGAAGCCGCGGCCGGACATGCTCCTGATAGTGGCGCAGCACAACCACCAGAGCCACCACCAGGAGCGGCAGAAGATAACGGTCGAACAGGCCGAACGTCGAAGCCGCACGGGGCAGAACCAGAAGTAGATAGGCGGTAACAAACGGCGCAACCAGCACCAGCAGTTGCCGGCTCTCTATGTCCCGGGCGGGAGGCTGCGCCTCAGGGCTCCCCGTAGGAGGCTGCGCCTCAGATGGCTTCGAGCCGAGGGCCCGGCTGCGCAGGGTGGAGATGGCCAAACCCACCAGGCCGCCGCCGGAAGCAACAGTCAGAAGGACACGGAGGCGCGTGCCGAGGAAGACGCTGGGGGTACTAACCGCATCGGGGTTGTAGAACCCGTAGGCCGTAACCCAGCTCGCGGTGTTCATCGTCGGCTCCAGCACGAACAGCGGATGCGGATGGAAGAAATGGATGCCGACGAGAAGATAGCCGATCAGGACGGCAGCCAGGGCTCCCGGTCTCCGGGCCTCACGGACCTCGGGAAGAAAGAGGACAAAGACTGGAAGCAGAAGAAAGGGAACGTCCAGCAGCAGATGGAGAAGCAACCCCACGGAGTGGCCGACGGGAAAGGACGCCGGAACCAGATGCTCCGGCTCGGTATACGGTTGCAGTCTGAACCAGGAAGAGCAACCCACTATGAAGAGAACGCCGAGGAATGTGGCCGCACCCCCGGCCAGCAGGACGCGCCGGCGCGCGCGCAGCAGCCAAAGCGCGGAGGGAACCATTACCAGCAGACCCAGCCACGCCAGTTGTCGGGCCGTTCCGCAGACGGCGTTCGTGGCTACCGCAAAGCAGACCCAGAGAATCGCATCGCGATCGGTAGAGGCCTCCAGTGCGCGCAGGCAGCCGTAAAGGCAAAGCACGATGGCGAACAGGCAGTCGATGTCGGTCATGTAGGTAACCGAGAGCTGCAGATACAGGGGCGAAAGAACCAGGGCGAGCGTGCCGAAGGTGGCGCTCCGCTCCCCGATGCCGGCCCGAACCAACGTGCGCTGGAGGAGGAAGGCCATCAGTACCGCGATCAGCAGGGTGCTCATGCGAGCAGCGGTTAAGGAGTATCCAAAGAGCTTGACGAAGGCCGCACCCAAAAAGAGTTGGAAGCCCAGCATGGGCGTCTCCCAGCCGTTGTAGAAGATATGGCCAGTCCGCGCGAGTGTCTGCGCCACCAGAAGATAAGGACCGTCGTCAGAGACGCCCATCGTTGTGTAAGGACGGCTGACCAGCGCACAGCAGAGCACCGCAAGGGCGCACAGCAGGGCGGGAAGACGGAACCTGCGGACGAGTTGCAAGGAGCCTCCGGAGATGGCGGTCGGTTGAGCCCGTGGACCACAGCAAGGGCTAAGCGTTGTACTTCATATCGGGCAGAAATTCAGAGTAGCAGAGCACTGCTTCAAGCTACGGCTTCACCGGCGGCAGGTAGCGTACCACGTATAGAGTCCCTGGCGAAGAGGCCAGCCAGCGGGTGTAATGCACGGGGGCGAAGGGGGCAGGCCCGTAACAGGCGTTGGGGTCAAACGAGACGCCGTAGATGGGGCGGAGGTGCGGGGTCATACGGTTCGAAAAAGCGTTGCAAGTTCCCGCGGGGAGCGGCGGTGTTGGAACGTAGGCGTCGCGCGGCGACTCGATGTCCGGATCGTTCAGGTGATCCGAGTGCCGCAACTCAACTGCAAAGTTGTACTCCCAGCCGTTGTCCACCCGGGTGTCCGGTACATCCGCTGCGCGGATCTCGGCCGCTAGCGCCACTCGCGCACGATAGAAGGAAAACATATTGTGGACGACCACAACACTGTAGATCGCTGTAACAGAGATCACCAGAATGCTCGCACTCGGAAGCCGCGGCTGGACCCATTCCTGGTAATACCAAAGAATGCATGGCAGCACGATGACCAGCAACTCCAGCAGGTACCGGTCGAAGATCCCGTCTCTCGACGCGGCCCTCGGAATCAGGAGCAAGGTGTAAGCGACCGCGCAAGGACCAAGGAGTATGCAGAGCTGCCGCCATTGGATCGGCTGATAGTTGCAATGCCCGGGCGGTCCGTCGCGGGTGGGGAGGACGGAGGCAATGAGGCCGAGCAACCCGCCGATTGAAGCGAAGGTAAGCGCGGTGCGCGAGGAGATGCTAAGAAGGACAGGCGCTTCGCCTCCCAACAAGGAGCTTCCGTACCCGTCAGACTTCGTCACCCAATCCCCGAGATAGGGCTCCAACAGGGTAGGGACATGGGCATGCCCCCAGAGAAGGAGTAGGCCGGCCAGGGAATAAATGGTAGAGGCCACCACAACGGCCTTGAGCGAGCGGCGTACATCCCTAAGCAATTCGGGTATGAAGAGCACTATGATGGGGAGAGTCAGGAAGGGAAGCTCTAAAATGGCGTGGGAGAACTGAGAAAGGGCGCGGAGACCTCCCCAGCGGTGCAGCGCCAGGTTCTCCGGAATCGAGTAGGGCTGGTGCTTGAGCCATTGCATGCAGGCGAAAATAAACAGCGTTCCCGCCAGGGTAACGGCAGCTCCAGCCAGCAGAACCCTCCGGCGCTCGCGCAGGAGGTACAGTGCGGAGGGGACCATCACCAACACGCCCAACCATGCAATCTGTCGTGCGGTGCCAAAGAATCCGTTGGCTCCCACGGCGAAGCACAGCCAGAAGATCCTCGTGCGATCCGTTGACGCCTGGAGGGCGCGCAGACAACCGTACGTGCAAGTCACCACCGCCAATAAGCCGAAGATATCGCTCATGTAGGTGACCGAGAGCATCAGGTACAGCGGCGACAGAACGAAGGCCAGCGTACCCAGCGTGGCGCTGCGCTCGTTGATGCCGGCCAGCACCAGTGTGCGTTCGAGCAGCCCAGCCGTCACCATGGCTACCAGTAGGGTGCTCATGCGTACCGCGGTAAAGGAGAAACTGAAGAGGTTGATACAGGCAGCCCCCAGATAAAGCTGCCAGCCCAGCATGGGCGCTGCCCAGCCGTTGTAGGCGATGCGACCGGTCCTGGCCAGGTGCTGCGCCATCAGGACGTAAGGGCCGTCGTCCGCGATGCCCATCTCCGCGTACGGATGGCTGACCAGAGCGCAGACGAGCACCGCCAGGGCGCAGAGGAGAGCTGGAAGACGGAACCTGCAGGCCAGTTGCACAGAGCCTCCTGACAAACTTGTCGGCTGCGCCCGCGAATCTCGGTAAGGGTCGAGCGTCGTGCTTCAGAGAGATAGGCTTAAGGGTAGCAGAGCACGACTACTGTTTCGCAAGCGGCAGGTACCGAACCACGTACAGAGTGCCGGGGGACTTTGCCAGCCAGCGGGAGTAGTGCACCGGAGCAAAGGGCGCGGGTCCGTAGCAGGCGTCGAGGTCAAACGAGACACCATAGATAGGATGAACGTGGGGCGTGCGATCGCCCAGGTAGACGGAACAGGATCTAGCGGGAAGCGGACCCGCCGAAACATAGGCGTCCTCCGGAACCCGGATACGTGGATCGTTGAGATGGTCTGCGTAGCGCAACTCGGTCTGGAAGTTGTACTCCCAGCCGTAGTCAACGGCGGTGCTGGGGACGCCATCGGCTTCGAGTTCATCGGCCAACGCCACTCGGGCGCGATAGATCGCGAAGGTGTTGTGCGTGGCCGCGATCCCATAGATAGCCATCGTCAGGATCAGGACTACGCTGCGAGCAGGCAGCCGAACACTCACTCGCTCCTGATAGAAGCGTACAGACCAGAGCAGGAAGAGCGGCAGCAGATCGAGGGCGTAACGATCGTAGAGATTTACGGTGGCTCCTCCGAAAGCCGCGGAGAGCAGCAGCAGAACGTATGCCAGGCTGAACGGCAGGAACAACACCCTCAACTGCGCCCAGGTTACAGTCTCCGGAACCAGGTCGAAGGACTCCGGCGCGTTGGGGGCGGCAGGAGTCCTGAGGGCCACCGCGACCACGCCCAACAGCCCGCCGAGGGAGACGATGGTGAGCAGCGTCTGGGACCCGACGTGCAGAAAGAAGGGCAGACCGCGGATCACCATCCCCTGATAGACACCCTTCACCCCAACCCAGCCGCCGTCGTTCCCGCTGGCCGGCTCCAGCAGAAGGAGCGGGTGGTGGTGACGCGTGAGAACCGCGACCACAATGTAAACGAACAGAATTGCTGTCAGAAAGATCCTCGTACGCCCCCCGCGGGGAGCGACGAACAGCTCCGGCAGAAATATGGCGGAGATCGGAAGCATAAGGAAAGGGATGTCGAGCAGAAGATTACATAGCTGGCCGAGCGCGTGCGCCGGGGAAGCGTTGTGGCCGAAGAGCGGAGATGGCACGAAGTAGGGCTGGCGCCTGAGCCACTGCATGCAGGCGAGGATGAAGATCGCTCCGGCCAGGGTCGCCCCGGCCCCCGCCAGCAGCACTCTCCGCCGCCCGCGCAGAAGCCAGAGCACCGAGGGGACCATCACCAGGGCACCCAGCCAGGCGACCTGCCGAGCGGTGCCGAAGATCGCATTGGTCGCCACAGCGAAGCACAACCAGCCGATAGCGGCGCGGTCAGCGGAGGCTTCGAGAGCGCGAAGACAGCCATAGAGGCAGACCAGGACCGCGAAGAGCCCGAAGATATCGGTCATGTAAGTGACCGATAGCATCAGGTACAGCGGCGAGAGCGCAAGGGCAAGTGTGCCCAGGGTGGCGTTGAGCTGGCGGATGCCGGTCAGGGCCAGCGTGCGTTGAAGCAGGAAGGCGGTCAGCAGCGCCACCAGCAGCGTGCTGCTGCGCACTGCCGTGAAGCTGAAGCCGAAGAGCTTGATGAAGGCTGCGCCCAGATAGAGCTGCCAGCCCAGCATCGGCGTCTCTACGCCGTTGTACAGGATGTGACCCGTTGCAAGGAGTCTTTGCGCGCTGCGGATGTAGGTTCCGTCGTCCGCGACGCCCATGTTGGCGTAGGGATGGCTGGCCAGCGCACAGAGGAGCACCGCCAGCGCGCAGAACAGGGCATGAAGACGGAACCTGCGGACGAGTTGCAAGGAGCCTCCGAACAGAGGGGCCGGACGTAGTTTTCGATTGTGCCCGTAAAACGCAGCAAGAGTCAGGCGGGGAGCTTCAGGTGAGGACGAATCCAGAGTAGCAAAGCTCGGCCGCAAGCTACTCCTTCGCCGCCGGCAGATACCGAACCACGTACAAGGTTCCCGGCGTGCGGAAAGGCCAGCGCGAGTAATGCACCGGCGCGAAGGGCGCCGGGCCGTAGCAGGCGTTGGGGTCAAAGGAAACCCCGTAGAGCGGATGGATCAGCCGGAACCCATCGTAGCCGTGCATGGGGCAGGCGTCTGTCGCGGGCGGAGGCGCCGGCGTGTAGGCGTCCGCCGGGGTGACGATGTGCGGATCATTCACGTAACCGGCGTGCCGAATCTCCACCGAGGAGTTGTACTCCCAGCCGTTGTCCACCTGGGTATCAGGAACACCTGCAGCCCGCAGCTCAGCGGCCAGCGCCGCGCGGGCGCGATAGTACGCAAAATTGTTATGCGTCATCGCCACGCCCAGCGCCGCCGTCAGCAACAGCAGGACGCTGGCGCTCAACAGCGGGAGTTGGGGCCGCACATACCGCTGGTAACCGCCCAGCAGCAACAGCACAGCCAGGGGCAACAGCTCCAGCGCGTAACGATCGTAGATCACCACCCCTGCTGCGCGTGGAACCAGCAGCAGCGTATAGGCCAGCGCAAAGGGCAGCACAAGCACGCAGAGCTGGGCAGATGTGGGCTCGGCCGTCGCCCGCTGCGCCTCAGGCGAGCCCTCGCGGCCCACAGGGTAGGGCCTCGAACCCTCCAGTCCCTCGCCGCCCGCCTCCGCGTGCCGCAGCAGAAAGCTCACCACCAGCCCCAGCACACCGGCAAAACATACCGCGGTGACGCCAATCTGTATGGCGCGGCTTAGGAAGATGGGTGGAACTCCCTGCAGATCGCTGCCTTCGAAGATCCCGTGGACGTTGACCCAGTCGCGCATGGTGGGCTCCAGCAGCAGGTTGGGATGCAGATGTCTCCAGTGCAGCGCCAGCAGCAGGTAGCCCACCACCAGCGTCAGCATTCCAGCCACCACCCAGGGTCGGACCCGGCCCAGGCTGCCCAGTCTGCGGAGTTCCAGAGTAAAGATCGCCGCAAGCGGGAGCAGGAGGAACGGAAGATCCGCGAACAGATAGGCGATCGCGGCCAGGGTGTGGGCCGCGGGGAGCGACGCAGCCAGCACATGCTCCGGAATGAGATACGGCTGGTGCTTCAGCCACTGCATACAGGCGAAGATGAATCCCGCTCCAGCCGCCGTAGCCGCAACACCTGCCACCAAGGCCCTTCGCCGATCCTGAAGCAGATACAGCGTGGAAGGAACCATCACCAGAATACCCAGCCATGCGATCTGGCGCGCCGTGCCAAAGATCGCATTCGTCACCACCGCAAAGCACAGCCAGAAGATGGTCGCCCGGCCGGTACGCGCTCGCAGGGCCCGCAGACATCCGTACAGGCAGACAACCACCGCCAACAAGGCGTCCATGTCGGTCATATACGTCGCAGAGAGCATCAGGTAAAGCGGCGAGAGCACGAAGGCCAGCGTGCCCAGTGTGGCGTTGCGCTCGGTAATCCCTGCCAGCACCAGTGTGCGTTGAAGCAGCCAGGCCGTGACCACGGCCACCAGCAGCGTGCTGCAGCGCACCGTGGTCAGTGAAAATCCAAACAGCTTGATAAACGCCGCGCCCAGGTAGAGTTGCCAGCCCAGCATCGGCGCCGCCCAGCCGTTGTAGGCCACATGGCCGGTCCGGGCCAGATGCTGCGCCATCAGGATGTAAGGTCCATCGTCGCAGACGCCCATGTTCGCATACGGGCGGCTGATCAGCTCACAGCAGAGCACCGCCAGGGCGCAGAAAAGGGCGGGTAGACGGAACCTGCGGACGAGTTGCAAGGAGCCTCCCAACAGGGTTGTCGGTTGTGCCCGTGGAACACCGCAGAGGCCGAACAGAGTGCTTCGCGAGAGGGCGAATTCAGAGTAGCAGAGTACGGAGCCTCCATCTCCGGCAGCGGTATGTGCGACGAATCCGCTCGGCTCGCGATAACGCAAGGGCTGCGCACTCCTTCATCCGGCCCGGCGACCGCAACGGCAATCGTCTCCGCATGGAGATCCAATCCCAAAACTCGTACCTTCTTCTATTAGGACCGGCCCCCTCCGCTGGCGGCTCTGGGCTGCGCTTCTTACGACTCAACGGCAAACCTACAACCAGTGCACTGGAACTGCTCACTCCATTTTGACTACACTACGACTCAATATGACAACAGAAGGCCGAAGCGAGAAAGTGGGCAACAGGTCCCGGTTCGCCCTGCTGGCCCTGTCCTCGTGTTTTTTTCTGTTGCTTGTCGGGCTGGTTTTCTACAAGATCCTCGGCCGCAACGACGGGCATTTTATCTACGCCCTGGACGATCCATACATCCATCTGGCGCTCAGCGACCAGATCGCTCACGGTCATTACGGGATCAATCCGACGGACCCGTCCTCACCCTCTTCCAGTATCCTCTGGCCTCTTTTGTTGGCGCCGTTCGCTCGCGACTCCTTCCAGGTCTATATGCCGCTGGTGCTGAATCTTCTGTTTGGTCTGGCTGCGGTGTGGATGATCGCCTACGCGGTTACGAAGTGGCCGCCGGAGGGAGGGGTCACATTCACTCGCGGCTGGTGGAGCAAACTGGCTGAAATCGTCCTGCTCGTGCTGGCGTCGAATCTGGTCGGCTTGACGTTTCTCGGGATGGAACATGTCTTGCAAGTGTTCTTGTCCATCGCCTGCGCCGTCGGGCTCACGTTCGCCTGGGACGGGGAGAGACTGCCATCCTGGTGTCTGGTTGCGGCAGCGGCGGCGCCGTTGGTCAGATACGAAGATATTGCGTTGACGTTTGCAGTATCGCTTGTTCTGGTGGCGTCTCATCGGAAGCGTATGGCAGCCCTTGTATTCGCAGTTGGAGCTCTTCCGCTGGTGGCCTTCGGCTTCTTCCTCCACCACGCGGGTCTGCCCGCGCTGCCGACGTCCGTGCTCGTCAAAGGAAGCGCTCCCACTCACAGCACAGGACTGCTCAGAACCGCGTGGGGTATCTTCTTCGGAGCTGCGCACTATGCAGAGCATTCCCTGCTTCACGAGATGACTCGATGGCCGCTGCTCGCGTTATCCATCGCCCTGATCTACACGTGGATCGCCGACCGCAATCGGACTCATCGTATCCTTCTCTCCGCGGGTATAGCCGTAGGGCTTCTTCAGCTCACTGTCGGAAGATTCGGTTGGTACAACCGCTATGAGATCTATGCCGTCATCTTCCTGACGATTCTCTTTGTTCGATCCGTCAGCGGCAAGCTGGCCACCTGGAGCCCTCTCTTCCTAGCGCTCTTCTTGTTGGGCGCCCCCTATCTGGAGGGAGTGGCCCGGCTGCCGGACGCAAGCCGGGATATATACCGGCAGCAGTATCAGATGCATCGCTTCATCGACCGGTTTTACCGCAAGAGCGTGGCGGTGAACGACCTTGGCTTGACCAGCTATCAACGACCCGCCGGCGTCTACGTCCTGGACGTCTACGGACTGGGGTCGCCCGAAGCCGCGGCGGTGAGCGACAAATCGGCAACCTGGCTGCAGCAAGTCGTAGAGCGTCACCACATTGGTCTGGCGATCCTGTTCCCCGAATGGTTCAATATACCCTCTACATGGACTGCCGTCGGGAAGATGTGCAACTCCGACCCTGTGTTTATCGACGGGGGAAGATGCGTGGTCTTCTACAGCACCTCTGCAGACTCAACTCCCGAGATCCGCAGCGACCTCACCCGATTCGTTCCAACCCTTCCGAAAGGCGTGCTATTCCAATTTGATCCGCCCAAGGCGGAGGGTGGAATCTATCTCCCCAAGGTATTTGGGCTGCCAGCGAATCAGTTCTAAACGTAAGGAGCAAAAATAGACCGCGCCAGCTTGCCCTCCGTGCAGCCCAGCCGTTGTAGGCGATGTGGCCGGTCCGGGCCAGGTGCTGCGCCATCAGGATGTAAGGTTCATCGTCGCAGACGCCCATGCTGGCATACGGACGGCTGATCAGTTCACAGCAGAGCACGGCCAGTGCGCAGAACAGGGCATCTGGACGGAACCTGCGGACGAGTTGCAAGGAGCCTCCAACAGGGTTGCCGGTTGAGCCCCCGGGGCCGCTGCAAAGGTCGAGCATGGAAGTTTCGACGAGCGCAGACTCAGGGAATCAGAGCGCGGAGGCTCAATCGCTGACGACGAATCAGCAGCGGGAGTCGGCTGTTCGGGTAGACTCAACTGAACAGGCCGCAAAAGATCTTGTCCCGCGGATCTCCGCACCGTTGGGGACCCCCCGGCGGAGCGAAGCCGCAGCCGTTTACCGCAGCCATTCGCCGCGCAGAAGAGAAGAGGGGGTGCGCCTTGGACCGCAGGAAAGCATCAAGACTGCATCTGGTCCCCCGGCGTAGCCGGTGGCCTGGCCCCGGCTCTGGCCCCGGGCCAGGGAAGCTGCGGGGACCCTGGCAGCTTCTCGGTCTCTGCCTGGTGCTGCTCGGCTGCCTCGCCTTTGCCCGGCGCGGCTACCTCGATGAGCGCACCACGCTGCAGGGCTTTGACTTCAAGCCCGTCTACTCCAGCACGCTCTGCCTCATCGAGGGCTGCGATCCCTACGATTCCGCGCAGATCGAACAGGCCTATCTCCGCCACGGTGGAGACGCCTCCGACCTTCGCCCCTTCCGCCCCTGGAACGCCAACTATCCGCCCTCGGCGCTCTTTTTGACCATCCCGCTGGCACTGCTTCCCTTTCCTCTGGCGCGGACGTTGTGGCTGGGCCTGGGGATGCTTCTCTTCTGCGCTGCGGCGCTGGCCAGCGCCGACCTTTGCACCGCTTGCCCTGGCCCGCAGGATTGCTCTTCTGCAACTCGCCGGCATCCATTCGGAGTCCTCGGGGCCCAGGCCGCGCTCGCCGTCTTTGTGGCCTCCAGCACCATTCTGGTGATGCTGGGCCAGCCGGCGATGTACTCCATAAGCCTGGTGGTCCTCGCAGTGTGGAGCTTCCTGCGCCGGCGGGCTCTCCCCCTTGGCGTCTTGGCCTTTGCCGTCAGCCTCACCCTCAAGCCCCACATCGGAGCTCTCCTCTGGCTCTTCTTTCTGCTCTCCTCCGGAGGGGACTCCAGCGTTCCCGCAACGGGCCACGCAGCCGCGCGCACCGTGAGCCACCGTCGGCTGGCCCTCTACACGCTCGCCGCAACGCTGGTTCTCATGGCTCCCGGTCTCATGCTGGCCGCTCACCATCCGGCCTCGGCCCACTGGCCGCAGGAGCTGCATCACAACCTGGTAGAGATCGCCTCGTCGGGCCAGGCCAGCAACCCCGGACCCACCAACGATGAGGTCGCCAGCATCGCCAGCCTGGAGGCGCTCTTCGCCCTGCGCCATGATTCGCCCCACTTCTACAACCTGGCGGCCTATGCCACCTTCCTGCCGTTCTTTCTCGCCTGGCTCTACCTGTTGCCGCGCCGCTCCGGGCAAGCCGTCTCCCACCGCACGACCGGGCGCGGCAATGTCTCAGCGGCTGATCTGACGGCGCTGGCCGCTGCGGCAGCCTTGAGCTTTCTGCCCATCTATCACCGCCAGTATGACACCCGTCTGCTGCTGCTCATCTTTCCCGCCGTGGCCGCACTGGCCTGCCGCTACCGCTGGCTGGGCAGTGCGGCGCTGGCACTCAGCGCGCTGGCGACCGTTACCCTGTCGCACCAGTTTGTGCATCTTGCGCCCACGATGGCAGCGCGGCTGGTCCGGCACGGCAAGGCGCTTCACGGAGTTCCGTGGCTGGCGCTCAATCGCCCCTTGCCGCTGACCCTGCTGCTGCTCAGCGCCTTCTTCCTCTACGCCATGTTCCGCGTCGCTGCCGAAGACGCCCCGGACGGCCAGGCTCCTGCGGGCAACCCATAGCTCCTGCCGGGTACAGGCTGCCTGTGAGATCTCAAGAGCTCATCCAGCCTCCCAAATCCAACGAGCCAACGAACCGAGAAACCGAAAAACTGGGTACGAAAAACTGGGTGCCCCATATCTCGGCTCTTTGTTCTTTCAAGATGTGGGTTCGCAGGATGCCGGTGCAGGCGCCCGGTGTTATTCTTGCTGGGACACCTCCCACCAGAATTAACCCGCCCGACTCTTGTCGAGCTTCACGGACCTCACCGACTTCCTGTTCGGAGGCGCTGTGCCCTTGCCCAGCAAGCTCACTCTCTCTGCCCCTGTACGCTCTTTGCCTGCAGCCCCCGGCGAAGCTGCCAGCCGCGATGCAACGGAGGACGAGTCCCCCGAGCGTCGGGCCGCTATGCAGCATGCCCAGAGCTCCTCACGCCGCCGCATCTTCGGGCTCTGCCTCATCCTGTGTGGCTGTCTGTTCTTTGCTGGTTACGGCTACTATCAGCAGACCCGCTACGCTGTCTCCTACGACTTCAAGACGGTCTATGTAGGCGCGCTCTGCATGATCGACGGCTGCGACCCGTATGACGCTGCCCAGACCGAACAGGCGTATCTGAGGCACGGAGCAGACCGGCCCGATCCGATGCCGATCCGCCCCTACTACACCAGCTACCTGCCCTCGGGGATCTTTCTTGTTGCGCCGCTGGCGCTGCTCCCGTTCGGGACGGCGCGCGTTGTGTGGCTCAGCCTCGGTACGGCTCTGTTTGGCTGCGCCGCTCTGTGTATCGGAGATCTATGCGCCGGCCGGCAAGCGCTGCGGACCCAGGCCGTGCTCGCCGTCTTCGTTGCGTCCAGTACGCTGCTGGTCATGCTGGGCCAGCCGGCGATGTATGCCATCAGTCTGGCGGTGATCGCAGTTTGGAGCTTCCTGCGCCGGCGGCTCCTCGTCCTTGGAGTATTGGCCTTCGCCCTCAGCCTGATTCTCAAGCCGCACCTTGCCGGGCTCCTCTGGCTCTTCTTCCTGCTCTCGCCCGGCGGCGGCCAGGCTCTGGCGGCAGACCCGCTCCGGCCGGAGGAACCCACGGCGAATCCCCGGACCACGCCACCCGTGAGCTGGCGGCGTCTGGCGCTCTATACGCTCGGGGTGGCGCTTGTCCTGATGATGCCCGGCGTGCTGCTCGCCTTTCACCACCCGGCCTCAGCCCATTGGCCTCAAGAGCTGCAAAGAAATCTGGAGAGACTCGCGAGGCCGGGGGGGCCAAACAATCCCGGGCCGAGGAGCGGGCAGGGAATCGCTGACCTGCAGCCGCTCTTTGCCCTGTTGCGTGACTCGCCCCGCTTTTACAACCTTGCGGCGCTGGCCACCTTCTCCGGACTCCTCCTGATGTGGCTGCTCCTGCTCAAGCGGCAAACGGGCGCCGCCAGCACGGCCGGGCCTTATCGCAGGGGTGAAAGCCTCGCTGCCTCGGACGCGGATCTGATGGCGCTGGCCGCAGTGACCGCGTTGAGCTTTCTGCCCATCTACCATCAGCAGTATGACACCCGGCTGCTGCTGCTGATCTTCCCCGCCGTGGCGGTGCTCGCCTCCCGCTACCGCAGACTGGGAAGAGCAGCACTGGCACTCAGCGCGCTGGCCACGGTCACCTTGTCGCACCCGTTTGTGCGCCTCAATACTCGGTTGGTAACCTACCTGGGAGATTGGCTCACGCGGCAGGGTGTGGCCCCTCACCCGTCGCTCTTGCTGGCCTGCGATCGCCCACTCCCAGTGACCCTGCTGCTGCTCAGCGGCTTCTTCCTCTACGCCATGTTCCGCGTCGCTGCCGAAGACGCCCCGGACGGCCAGGCTCCTGCGGGCAACCCATAGCTCGGGCCGGGTACAGGTTGCCTGTGAGATCTCAAGAGCTCATCCATCCGGCCCAATCCAACCAACCATGGAACCGAAGATCCGAAAAACTGGGTGCGAAAAATCGGGTGCCCGACATCTCGGCCTCTTCGAGATGGGGGTTCGCAGGATGCAAGTGCAGCACCCCGCCGCCCGTCAGCGCTCAAGCGCCTGTGCTTCTCGCTTGAGCCTCTGCAGCCAGGTCGCACGCCCGCCACAGGTACCAGCTCGCCGCCGAGCGCCACGGAGCCCATCTCTTCGCCCGCCGCTCCATCGCCTCCGGCTTCGCCAGCAACTCCGGCGTCACCTTCACCGTCGGCTTCAGCCCCTCGAAGGTCAGCGCAAAACCCTTGCGGACGCCGTAGTCGCTGGTGGGGAAGACGTCCGGACGGCCCAGACGAAAGATCAGCAGCATCTCCACCGTCCACCGGCCGATGCCGCGCACCTGCGTCAGGTGGTCGATGATGGCCTCGTCGGACATGCGGCGGATCTGGGGCAGCGTCGGAACGGTGCCTTCGAGGGTCTTCGCGGCCAGGTCGCGAATCGCCAGAATCTTGTTGTGGGAGAGCCCGGCCGAGCGTAGCTGCGGCGTGGGGCACTCCAGAATCTGCTCTGGCGAGGGATGGTCACCGCCGCACCGCCCGTCAAAGCTCGCCAGCAGACGCGCATGAATCGTCGCAGCCGCCTTGCCGTGGAGCTGCTGATAGATGATCGACTCGGTCAGCGCTTCAAACGGCGACTGGCGCGCCGGCAGCCGCAGCGTGAACGCTCCGGCGCGCTCGATCAGACGCGCCAGCTTGGGATCGGCCGCAGAGAGAGCTTCCGCGGCGGCAATAGGGTCGTAAGGCAGTTTGCGCGTGGGGCCGGTGCGGCGAGGCATGTTCAGCATCATAGCCGCTGCGCCTTCACCCTCGCTGCCTTCCCTCAACCCGGACTCCCCAGCCCGAGGCTTCCAACCCGGAACGCACAGCGGGCGCCTCCCATCTGGGCTCTTTGTTCAATCTCATGACATCCTTTGCATCACGATCAGGTGCCGGATCTGGGTACCGGTGACCCTTCAAAACCTCGCCCCTCCTGCTGAAACCGGGAATCCGGGTCCCCATATCTCGGCCTCTTCGAGATGCGGGTTCGCAGGATGCAGGTTTCGGCTCTTCCCGACATCCCCCCCGAAAGAGCCTCCGCAATGGATTGCGTAGCAAGATTTTGACACCGATCCTGCACTTCCCCGGATCCCCCGACCCGCCCCCGCGGAGCACTCAACCCCAAACCATGTTGCGTCGATTTCCACAAAATTTCCACAATCATGGGCGGGAAGCAGGACGCGGCGTCCCACGAACGGTTCCCGGAACGGCCTTACGATATCGCTCCCGAAGGCCAAAACCCCGCTAAATTCGAGGGTTATCGGATGGGTGGCGATTAGCGGCCACTTTTCGTCTTTCTCAGAGCCAGAAAGTGATCGCCGTCACATATTTTTTCTTCGCTTGCTATACTCGGTTCCTGAAAAATTCGCTGCCTTTCGCTGCGTTCTGAGTGATGGCAACGATGGCGTGAGT
>JAJZDM010000099.1 GCA_021806005.1 Acidobacteriota bacterium
ACCCAGCTAGGCACACGCGGCAGGTCCTGCGTTGACGAGGATATCCACAGCACCGAATGATGAAGGTTGGATGTTGAGCGAAAGGGGACCGTGGATGTCGCGCAGCTCAGGTGGCCAGATGCAACGCATCCCGGTTGGCCAGATGCAACGCATCCGGGTTGGCCAGATGCGTTGCAACTCGGGTGACAGTCGCTGCATGCCTGGCGGTTGGCGGCGCTGGCTGCCGCTGGCTGGGATGATAGTGGCCACGGGGCTGACGCTGCTCTCCACGGGGTGCCATCATCGCAGACGACAGCCCTACGCCCCGCCACCGCCTCCGCTGAGCAGCGAGTCCGGCACCTCGGAGCAGGGTGCTCCGGGCCGGACGGATCGGGTTCCTGTTCCAGAGCCGAAGGGAAAGCCGGACTTTATTGAGACCGGCATGGCCAGTTGGTACGCTCCCAGTGGGCACCGGGCCGCCGACGGCTCGGCTTATGATGGCGCCGGCATGACGGCAGCGCACAAGACGCTGCCGCTGGAGACGATTGTGCGGGTGACGAATCTGGCCAACAACAAGTCCGTGATGGTGCGCATCACGGATCGCGGACCGTTCTCCCACGGTCGTATTCTTGACCTTTCAGAGAGCGCCGCCAAGAAGATTGACCTTTATCGCATGGGCGTGGCCAAGGTGCGGATAGAGGCTTACCTGAAGCGGTCAGCCGAAGCGAACTCCCGGTGGTGCGTGCAGACCGGCGCGTTTCACACCCGGAAGGAGGCGACGGATCTGAAGAGCGCGCTGCTGCGCCGCTATGCCGGCTCACAGGTGATTGAGTTTGCCGGCGCCACGGGCTACTGGGTGCGCATCCATCCCGCACGTCCGGACCGTGCGGATGCGGTGGCGATCATGGAGTGGATTGGCAAGCCGTTTCCTCACGTGGTTCCGTATCTGGTGCGTTTGAATTAGGAGTCCTCCGATGCGATCGATCTTTCGCCGTTGGTTTGCTGCAGGGCTCTTTCTGTTTTTGCTGACGCTGCCACTGAGTCTGACCGGCTGCTCCAGCGAGACTGCGGCCGAGCGTGCTGCTGATCTTGCAGCCAGGCAGGAGCTGGCCGCCGCGCCGCGCCACGGCAACACTCCGGATTACTCACTTGGGCCCGCGGAGTTGGCCAAGGCGGATCACCTGAACAGGGTCGGGGAGTTGCTGCACTTTGGCGACGAGGCGTGGGGCATCCTGAGCCTTGTTCTACTGCTGAGTACGGGCGCTGTCGCGTGGATGCAGGATCGTTCGCTGAAGATGAGCGGTAACCGATGGGCGCAGGGCTATAGCTTCCTGTTCCTTTTTCTGCTGATCACCACCCTGCTGGAACTCCCGGTGGATCTGTATGCGCATCATCTCTCCCTGCGCTATGGACTTTCTGTGCAGGGCTGGCCGAGCTGGTTGTGGGATCAGGCCAAGGTGTTCGCGCTTTCGTGGGGAATCGGCGGCCTGCTGGTGATGCTGCTCTTCTGGATCATCCGCAGGCTGCCCCGCCTGTGGTGGCTGGTGTTCTGGTGTGTGTCGATCCCCATTCTGTTCTTTGGAATCTTTGCTGCTCCCTACCTGGAGCCTCTGTTCTTCAAGTATCAGCCGCTGGAGAAGACCAACCCCGCTCTGGTCGCCAGGCTGGAGCAGGTGGTGCAGAAGGGGCAGATGGACATTCCTCCCGAGCGGATGTTTCTGATGAAGGCGAGCGCCAAGCTCTCTACCCTGAACGCCGACGTGGAGGGCTTCGGGGCGAGCAAACGAGTGGTGGTGTGGGATACGACGATCGCGAGGATGAGCCCGGACGAGATCGTCTTTGTCTTCGGTCATGAGTCCGGCCACTATGTGCTGCATCACATTCGGGACACCCTGATCTTTGTCCTGATCCTGCTGCTGGTGACGTTTTATCTTGGGTATCGCTTTGTGCAGTGGGCGATCAGCAGGTTTGGGCCCGGCTGGAGCGTTGGCTCGCAGGATGACTGGGCGGCCCTGGCCGTGCTACTGCTGGCTTTCTCCATCTTCGGGACGCTGCTGGAGCCGATTCAGAACGCCTATAGCCGCGCGCATGAGCATGCGGCCGACGTGTACGGTGAGGAGGCGATTCACGGACTGGTGGCCGATCCCCGGGATACGGCCAGGAGGGCCTTCGACGTGCTGGGCAGGACATCCCTGGACGACCCGAACCCGAACCCACTGTACGTGTTCTGGACCTATAGCCACCCTTCGATCGGTTACCGCGCTGCCTTTGCCGAAGCCTACGATCCCTGGGCCCCGGGCATGATGCCCAGGTACTTCAAAAAATAGTTCGATGGAGTTATGCAGACGTTCGACCATGGTCCGGTCTCCGGGTTTAGCATGCACCCATGGCTACTCAATTTGATTGCCTCTTCTGCAAGATCGCGAGTGGCGCCATCCCGGTGACGCGTCTCTATGAGACCAACGATGTGCTGGCCTTCCCGGACATCCATCCGCAGGCGCCGGCGCACATCCTGGTGATCCCCAAGCAACACTTCGGCTCTTTGGCCCACTGCACCGCCGGTGAGGAGGCACTGCTGGGCCGGCTCCTGACCGCTGCCCGCGCGGTCGCCCAGCAGCAGGGCCTGAGTCTGCACCCAGGCGGGGGCGGATTCCGACTGGTGATCAATACCGGCCCGGATGGCGGGCAGACTGTGGAACATCTGCATGTCCATCTGCTGGGAGGCAGACCGATGGGATGGCCTCCAGGTTAAGGTCCGCAGGCGACGTGCGGCAGAGAGAGCCTCAACATGGAACAACATCTAGGTAGCCGAAGAAGCCTCTGTGCGCTCGCTATCGAGCGACCATTCGAAGCAGGACAGTGTAGGCTGCAGGATTGAGCGAGCCTACCGTTGCGATTCCCATTCTGGGCCTTGAGGTTACGAGAGTGAACAAGAGTAATCTGACTCCCGTGAAGAAAGTAACCATAATGAGAGAGGAGAGTCACTCGCAGTCCTTAGTGATTTCTAACACTTCAAGTGAGGCTTTAGGGGGAGTTAACTCGCGTGGTTCACTCGCTAAAACCCTTGTCAATGCTGGCGTTTTGATGCTGAACGAAGGATGCAGCGGGGGTCTTTCGAAGATCGATGATGAAATGAGAAGATTTTTTCCTAGTAGGTTTGATGGAGAGTAGCCAGCGTTGTGTATTGATAGGAAAAAATCTTCCCACACAGGATGCGTGCGTTCGAGGAAGAGGCACCGTTCCTGGCGCAAGGGAATCAGGAGACACTATCAGGATGACAACACGAGGCAAGCACCGTCTCCCTTCTCCGCAGTGGGACATTGTTCCACCCGAGGGTGGATGGCCGCCGGACTGCCGTGACAGGGCCGTCCTTGCGGGAGGATGTTTTTGGGGTGTGCAGTCAGTGTTTCAGCGGGTGAAGGGTGTGGTGGAGACCACGGTAGGATACTGTGGGGGTTCTGCGGCGACGGCCAACTACCGCGCGGTTTGCAGTGAGGAGACTGGGCACGCCGAGGCCATCGAGATCCTCTACGACCCTTCTGTGCAGAGCTTCGGCACGCTGTTGCGCGTCTTCTTCTCTGTAGTCCATGACCCGACGCAACTCAACCGCCAAGGTGCGGATGTGGGGACCAGCTATCGCTCGGCAATCTTCTATACCAGTGACGAGCAGCGGAGGATTGCACAGAGTTATGTGCAACAGCTCGATGCGGCCGCGGTCTTCGCAGGGCCGATCGTCACCCAGATTGTTCCGCTCGCAGCCTTCTATCGCGGCGAGGAGTATCACCAGGACTATGCGATGAAGAATCCGCACAATCCCTACATCCAGGTCTGCGACGTTCCCAAGATCGAGGCGCTGAAGACGCAGTTTCCTGAGATCTTCGAGGAGTACGTCCGATAGGGCCATCTCTCTGCCGGCGTCATAGAGGATCTCGGCATCGATGGGCGCTTTGACCGTGCCCTCCAGAGGCGTACCGCCTGAAGGCCAGGATCAGGGGAGATTCGCTTCCGTCCTCGTTGCGGTGAGTGCGTGAATGGGGAGGGTAGACTTTCGGACTGAGACGGCTGATCTCCATCGGCTGCCTCATCGCCCCTGTCTTGCCGGAGACTTCCCCGGGTTTGCTTTCCTCCGGCTGTACGTCCCGATCCTGCGGTCGACACAGGCCACCGGTTGACGGAGGCGCGGTTGGCAGGTGGGGCTGGATGGCAGCACCTCTGAACAGGAACAACATCGATTGCGATAGGAAGGAAGATCCATGGATCGCCGTACATTCTTAGTTGCTGCAGGGGCGCTGGGCGGAGAGACTACGCTGGAGGCTTCGCCCGTTTTGAGAGTGGCGCGAGGCTCGGACCCCGTACCAGAGCTTCTGGTACAGAACGCCACTCCCTTCGGGCCCTCCGGCATCATGGTTCCCGACGACGGATGGCGGATGTGGCCAGACACCCATGCGTCCTGGAAAGATGACACGATCTATCTTCCGGAGGATGCAGATCTACGTAAGTTACCTGTGAATCCGCCGACGGGCGGCTGGGAGAGGCTCAACTCCCAGACAGGCATTCCTTTGTCGCTTCCATCCACCGTGGAACAGTACTTCTGGGGCTTGACGGGATTTCATCCTTATCACGAGGAGTACAAGTTTGAAGCGACCGACCCCGAGGTCAAGAACGGAGCGTACTACGGCGTCTCGTGGTGGTGGCGTACCCTCGATATTCCGAAGCGGTTCCATGGCAGGCGACTGCTCCTCCACATCCGCGGGATGCGCCAGCGGGCCGAGGTCTATCTGAACCGGAAGCTGGTTGGATATTCCATCATGGAGGAGTTGCCCTTCGAGTGCGACCTCACCTCCGCAGTGCAGCCGGGGATCAATGAGCTTGCCATCCGGATCACCAATCCGGGTGGCCGGCTGGACTGGGTGGATCGCGACACGCTGACCTGGGGCGGCATCACCTTCCAGAAGAGCCATGGGTTCGGCGGTCTGGATCGAGCCCTGATGATCAGTGCGCACGGACCGGTGCGGGTTGCGGACTGCTGGGCGCTGAATACTCCCGTGGCGAGGCGAATCCGTGCGCACGCAACCGTGGAGAATGCGCAGGGCACGGAGGTGTCCGGGCAGGTGGCGTTCATCGTCACCGATCCGAAGACGGGGCGGAGGCTCGCCGCACAGAGCGTAGCGGCGACGGTGGCAGCGAATGGCAGCACGAACGTCTCCTGCCCGATCGACGCACCGGAGGCTCGACTGTGGGACCTCGACTCGCCAGAGGTGTACAAGCTCTCCGCTACATGGACCGGCAGGGATCCTTCTGTTCCGGCTGACTCCCGGGAGGTGAGCTTCGGCTTCCGCTGGTTTGCGGTGGTTGGGCTGGGCTCGAGGGCGATCTTTCGGCTGAACGGGCGGCGGGTTCGCATCTACACGGCGATCTCCTGGGGGTTCTGGGCGCTGAACGGACTCTTCCCCATCCCGGAGCTGACGGAGAAGGAGGTTCGGGTGGCGAAGCAGTTCCGCCTGAACACCCTGAACTTCCATCGCAATCTGGGCAAGGAAGATGTGCTCTACTGCCAGGACCATCTGGGACTGATGCGCTGCCTGGAGCCCGGCGGAGGCATTCAGGCGGTGGGCTCGACAGATCCCACTCATGGCAAGGCGCGGAGTGAGCAGCGGTACATGCTGGCCAAGATTACAGGGATGATTCGCGCCTTCCGCAGTCACCCTTCAGTGATTCATTACATTCTGCAGAACGAGGCGACGCTGGATCTGAAGAATCCGGGCGTCATGGAGGTCCTCCGCATGATGCAGCAGGAGGACCCCAGCCGGTCGATTACAGGCAACGATGGATTTGTGATGCGCTCGCCGCAGGTGTGGGTGCAGGCGTATGGAACGGAGATCCACGTGTCGGGCGCGCATGCCACCGCGGATGGAGGGGCCGGGGGATGGTGGGTGGACCATACGGGGCACTTCTCCGACGTGTGGCAGGACGTCTACTACAAGTCGCCGGAAGATTTCTTCTATCGTTCCACGGATCGGACAGAGATCGTGGAGTGGGGAGAGATGAAGGGAGCCGCGGCGAGCGACAACCACGTGAGCGTTCTGAGGGAGATCCGGAAGCACGGCGGGCATAGCTACGACCTGATGGACCATCAGGAGATCCTGGCTGCGTACAACGGCTTCCTGGACACGCACGGGTTCCGGGAGGCGTTTCCAGACACCGCAGAGCTGTTCCTCTCGATCGGCCGGCGAGCCTACGAGTCGTGGGGCCAGTTCATGGAGAACGTCAGGATCTGCGATGAGAATGATATGTCCGCGATCAGTGGTTGGGAGTCTACCGCGATTGAGAACCACTCCGGACTGGTGGATAACTTCAGGGACTTCAAGTCTGACCCCAGGCCGATCGCGGAGAGCCTGCTCCCGGTACGGCCGGTAGCCAAACAGCGCGCCTTGGTTGTGGCGCTGGGCGATCGTGCCATCTTCGACCTCTACCTGCTCAACGATTCGAATCGCGCTGTGAGCGGAGAGTTGACGCTGACGCTGGAGGGTCCGGACGGCCGACTGCAGAAGCTGGGGACGTTCCCTGCGCCATCTTTCCAGGCAGACACGTTGGCGACGCTGGTCAGAGAGGCGGTGCAGAGCCAACCGCTGACGCAGGCCGGTAGATGGGTTTCACGGCTGGCGTTGAGCCGCAACCCGGAGTCAACCCACGAGTGCACGCTGCTGGTGGTGGATGCGAAGCCGGCACATCCTCGCAGGATTCGGGTGGGATTTCAGGGAGTTGCGGAGGAACTTCAAGCGCAGTTGACGGCGCTCCCGTTTGCTCTCGTCGAGCCGTTTGACCGGGGCAGCAGGTACGATGTGATCGTTGCCTCAGGCGGAGGGGCGAAGGCAGTTGAAGATCTCTCTGTGGATGCGGAGGGTGCGTACAAACCCGGCAGCGCTCCGCCGCCGGAACAGAGGCTCCCGGCTGAGGTGCTGGCGGCGGTGGAAGCTGGAACACCGCTGCTGGCGATGACCCCAACCGATGGACAAGCGGTTGGGGTGGCGAAGCAGCTTGCCGAGGCCGGAGCCTTTCAGTTTCAGGGGATGGTGGGACCGTCACGCGCCTCCTGGATGGGGTCCTGGTACTTTGTGAAGCAGCATCCCCTCTATGAGGGACTGCCGGTGAACGAGGCGATGGGGATTCATTACCAGGTGAAGTCCGGTGGATCGAATGGATGGCTGGTGGAGGGATCCGGGGTCGAGGTGGTCGCAGGGTATGGGCGGGATCACGACCGCAGGATCGGCGCCGGGACGATGGTCGCAATTCTCGGACCGTCGCGTATTGTGCTGCAACGCGTTGTGGACATGCACCCTGTCTTTGTGCAGAGGTTTGTGGCCAATGCGCTGCGTTATCTGGCCGGATGAGCCAGCCTATCCCCAGGGTAGGGGACTGTGCAGAACGAACGCCACTGTGATCAGGAGAGGGTGATGACTGTGTTTGATGAGTGTTCCATTCGGTCGGAAGGACATCTGCTGGAGAGATCCGCGCACGGCTGCATCCATGTTCCCCTGCGGAGCCGTGTTTCTCCGCCGAGCCAGGTTCCTCTGCGGAAGATGACGCGCCTGGTTTGTCTGCTGCTCGCGTTCGCCGCCTCCGCCTGCCGAAGCGAGGCCCAGGTAAGCGCCGGCGGCGGCGGCGTGCCAAAGCCGGATGAGTACTTCTCTGTTCTGCCGCAGTTTGAGCGTGGCCTCTTCATCGTTCCCGGGGACGAGCTTACGCCGCAGCAGATGAAGAAGAGAGACGCGGCCTGGCGGGCAGAGATCCGGAGGCAACTGTTCATCCCCGACCACCTGCCGAAGCTGGCGGTGAGGCGCTGGTCGAGCTTCTCGCCGATGGCTGGGGTTCTGGCGGATCGAGTGACCTATGCCACCGCAGACGGCATGCGCGTGCCGGCCATCGTCTACAGACCCGATCCGGCCGTAGTCCGTTGGCAGGGGAGGTTGCCAGGCATCGTCATTGTGAATGGACATGGTGGAGACAAGTTCAGCTGGTATGCGTTCTACAGCGGACTGTTGTTTGCGCGTGCCGGCGCGGTGGTGGTGACGTATGATCCGATCGGAGAGGGCGAGCGCAACAGCCGCAAGCTTAGCCGTGAGAATCCCTCTCCACACGATGCCGTGGTGGATCTTCCGCAGTGGGGCCAGCAACTGGCCGGCCTGATGCAGACAGACCTGATGCAGGCGGTGAGTTACCTGCGCGCACAGCCGGAGGTGGACCCGACGCGCATTGCCGTAGCGGGATATTCGATGGGGGCTTTCATCAGCGGGATTGCAGGCGCCGTGGATCAGAGAATCCATGCGGTGGTGCTCAGTGGCGGCGGCACCTACGACGGTCCGCACCAGTACTTTGACACCGGCAAGCTGCCCTGCCAGTCTCCTCCCTATCGAGCGCTGGGAGTGCTGGGTGACCGGCCGGCGATTCTCTATACGCTGAACGCTGACCGCGGCCCGATGCTGGTGATGAATGGAGATGCCGATTCCGTGATGCGTATGAGCGAACATCCTCCGGCGTGGTTCGCCGCAGTGAGGTCGCGCGCCGTTGCGCTCCACGGAAGTGACAAGGACATGTTCACGACGATTCTTTATCCAGGGATCAGCCACCGCACGAGCTGGGTGGATCTGGACGGTGTCCTCTGGCTGGATCAGCAGATTCACTTCGCGCTGTGGACCGACGCGGAGATTCGCAGCGCGGGGACGACGCATGTCTCCACGTGGATACGGGCCAACCACGTGGACATCTCACCGAATTACATCCGGGAAGATCGGGAGGGTGGCATTGACGCCGTAGGAACGGGCTTCCCGGCGATCCCACGGGAAGAGCTGATGGTGCTGCCTGATGGAGAGTGGAAGAAGGAAGAGTCTGTGCTGACCTACCGAAGCTGGGCAGAGAAGATGAAGCGTGCCGACGGCGCGACGGACAGCAAGTGAAGACTTGATCACCCCGGTGATCCAGCAGGCCGAGGAGAAGAGGTCGGGTATTCGAAATCGTCAGGAGGAGACCTGCCGTGAGGATTCCTGTTTGTATCTGTGTTCTGCTATCGCTCGCTCTGGGTTCAGCCGGTGCGCAAGGTTTGCCCAACGGGGCACAACAGGTAGTGGGCAGCGACGTAACCTGGCACTCCCTGGGCGTGAATGAGAACGATTCCATGCCCATTGGGAACGGCTCACTGGGTGCGAATGTCTGGACAGAGCCGAATGGGGACCTTGTGCTGCTTCTCTCCTCGCCTGACGCATGGACGGAGATGGGCAAACTGGTAAAGCTGGGCCGGGTGCGGATCAGGCTTACCCCGAACCCGTTTGTTGGGGAGACCGGATTTACTCAGGTGCTTCATCTTGAGGATGGCTCAATTGAGATTCACGCAGGTAACAGCACGATGCGGATCTGGGTTGACGCCAATCATCCCACCGTCCACGTGGAGGCGCACACAGAACACCCGTCGGTGCTGCAGGTGTCTGTGGAGACGTGGCGGAAGGACCAAACGCTCCATGCCGCCTCTGCGGAGAAGGCTGGAATGATGGAACTGGACAGCGACGACTACCCGGTCACCTTTGCGGCCGATACCATTTTGCCTGCAGCGAAACACCGGATCGGCTGGTACCACTTCAATCGGCAGAGTATTTACGCAACGACGCTGGCGCGGGAGCACCTGGAATCGCTGATCGGCAGATTCCCGGACCCGCTTCTGCATCGCTGCTTCGGGGTTGCGATCACAGGACCGGGACTTGTGAGCAGAGACAGGAAAACTCTGGCCTCCGCTCCCCAGACAACACTCCGGGTGGATCTGGTCGCATTGGTCGAGAGAGAGGCAACCTCCGGCCGTGTATGGGAGGAGCAGCTTGACAAGCTCATGCTGACGGCGAATCCGCGTGATCTCTCCTTGGCCTGGCGGGCGCACGAGCAGTGGTGGGGGGCGTTCTGGAATCGAAGCTGGATAGGCGTCACGGGCGACAGGCAAGCCCAGGAGGTGACGCAGGGATATGCCATCCAGCGATACATGATGGCAGCATCCTCTCGCGGCGAGTTGCCGGTCAAGTTCAACGGCGGCATCTTTACCGTCGGCCACGATGTACCGGATGATGCGCGTTCGGACAAGACGGCTCATAATGCGGACTACCGTGCATGGGGCGATTGTTACTGGAACCAGAACAATCGCCTGTTGTATTGGCCGCTGGTGGCAACCGGAGATGAAGACCTTCTGAGGCCATGGTTTGGCATGTACTCCGCAGACCTGGCGTTTGAGAAAGCCAGAAACGAGGTGTACTACCATCAGACAGGAGCATCCTATCCGGAGACGATGTACTTCTGGGGGCTTCCCAGCGTTCATGACTTTGGCTGGAACAACGCCACGAACCAGATCGAAAGCCGGTGGCAGAGGTATCACACCCAGGGTTCGCTGGAGGTTATTTTCCAGATGCTGGATGTTTACGAGGACACCGGGAGCCTCGCCTTTGCTAAGAGTTCGATCGTCCCGTTGGCCGACGCGGTCGTCACCTACTACGATCAGCATTGGCCTCGCGGAGCAGACGGCAAGATTCGTATGACTCCTGCACAGTCGCTTGAAACCTACCAGTTGACCGCAGTCAATCCAACGCCTGACATCGCCGGATTACTTTCCGTCATCCCGCGCCTGCTGGCTTTACCGCCGTCCGTTTCGACATTGCAGCAGAGGGCGTTGTGGAACAGAACTCTGCGAGATCTGCCGGCGCTCCCGATGGGAAGGAGTGCGGCGGACGGCAAGACACCGCCAAATGGAGCGGGCGACCCCAACGGCACGCTGATTCTGCTACCAGCACAGGAGTATGGATCGACGAGGAACTCGGAGAATCCGGAGCTTTATGCAGCCTTCCCTTACCACCTCTATGGTGTTGGAAAGCCGGGGTTGCGGTTGGCATGCAATACCTTTCTTGCCCGGCGATTTCCGCAGGACACCTGCTGGGGGCAGGACGGAACCGAAGGTGCGGCGCTCGGCCTGACAGAGATCGCCCAGCGTGCGGTAGTGGATGAGTTCACCAATTATGGCGACGAACGATTCAAATGGTTCTGGAGGGCGAGTCATGACTGGATTCCCGATCTGGACAACGGTGGTTCCGGGATGATGACGCTCGAAGAGATGCTGCTGCAAACGGACGGTCGAAGACTTATCCTGCTGCCCGCATGGCCGGGAGACTGGTCAGCGGATTTCAGGCTGCATGCACCCTTCGAAACGACGTTGGAGGGCGAGGTAAGACAGGGAAAGCTGGTGCGGCTGATCGTGACGCCGCAGAGCCGGGCAAGGGACGTTATCTTTGCCAACCCTGGGGTTGACCAACGATAGTCCTGGAGCGCGACGCCGAGAGCCCGGCAGGCGTCTCCCGATGCCCCTGGACGTTGATCGTGGCCAGCCGGGACGTTCCCGAATGCTCAGACGCGAAGCTCCCGCCTGGCGGTCTCGGCGACCCGGCCCAGGTCAGCTACGGTGAGGACGCGGATAGCCTCCTGTTCCATGACGGTGACGCCAAATCCATACTGATCCTGATCGGCCACGGAGGCGATTCTCTCGACGATGGCGGTCAACTCCAGTTCGGCACCCTCGGCACGCAGTACACCCGCGCGCAGCGCCTCTGCGGAGTAGGCGATTCCCTTGGCTCCTTCCACGTCGTTCTCCAGAGAGACGGCATGGAAGATCCGCACCTTGCCGTTGCGGTAACCGCAGTCGAGCTTCAGCGGGTCGCCGGGATGGGTATAGGCCGCCGCGGCGATCTTCTTGCGCATGAGCCGCCAGACCCCGGCCCGCTCAAAGGCATCCCTCATGGAAGAGACGATGGCCTGGCGGCCGGTGGCCTTGCGGCGCGGCGCGGGAGCCTTGAGGGGCTCGACATACATGCGCAGCAGTTGCTCCATCTCTGCCGGAAGGCTCTCTGCAAGGGTGCCGCGCATCTCCGTAAGCTGCACGCTGTTGGAGAGCGAGTCTTCGAGTGTCTCGAGTACCGGTTTGGCGTTGACCCGCAGGTCCACGCCGGATTGCAGGCGCTGGGCGATCTCCGCCTCCAGCGACTCCAGCAGCTCCACATCGGCATCGGGATCCATGCAGCGCACCCGGCTCCAGTCGCGGGTGAACTTGACGGTAGCGGTCTCATCCCGCCCGGCCTCGCGCAGCACCACGCCGATGTTGGCAAACTCTCCCTTGACCACATCCGGCACATACCGGATGAGGGAGAACTCGCACTGTAGCCGCTCACGCACTGGAACCTCCCCCTCAATTTACCTTGAACCACTGGATTCCTTGCCAGATCTGCCGGAAGTCACATGAGATATTTCGCCGCTGCCTCCGGGGGCGAGAAGCCTGCGGGTGAGGGTGGGCTGGCGGCCATCCCCCACTGTGGAAATGGCTGGCGATCGGAGTGGCGAAACTGGCGGATGAGCTCTCTGACCTTCGGGCGGCGCTGCAGGAGCGTGTCCAGCAGGCGTTCGATGGTCTCCGGGTCGCCGCCGTACCACTCGGGTGGAACCTCTTCGGCGACCTGCCAGAGTTGCTGGGGTGGGAAGTTCTCGATGCGGCTGAGCCAGGGCTCAAAGCTCTCCCAGCCGCGGACCCGGGCGTAGACCTGGTTGCGCGCAAAGACCCCGCGCAAGGGTGCGTCGGGGAAGGTCCAGTCCCCGGCGTTGAAGCAGTAGCCCTGATCGATGAAGGTGGCGCGGTACTTACGCTCGCGGGGACGGCGCTCAAAGACAGCCTGGCGCCCGTTGCAGTTTCCCGTCCATTTGTCGACGACCAGCATGCCGGCAAACTCGGCCAGGTTGCGCACCTCGTCCAACTGTTGCTCGGGCAGGTAGTCCACCACCTGCCCAGGCATGAGGCCGCCGACGAACCGGCTGCCGAACTGGAGGCCGCTGGCGCAACGCTCGCGGACGCCGCGGCCCATCTCCATGACCATTCCGGGACTGTTGTCGATGAGCCACTGGCTGACTTCCACCACGTCGCTCTTTGGGACGGTGAGGCCGATGGCCTCCGCGATGCGAGTTCCGATCAGCTCATTGGCGAGCACGCGCAGATGTTGGGGATTGTTCTGGAACTTGACCACCCACAGGTTGCCATCCGCGCCCAGCATGAGCTGGCTCTGCGCTCCGCCGCGCATCCGCCGGATTGTCTGAACCGCCGTAACTGCCAACGCGAATCCTTTCGCCCCGCTACGCGCACCGGATGCAAGCGAAGCTGGCTGCAAACGATCGGGAAGTGGACATCTTTATGGTAGCCGCTTCCCGGATGCGCCTATCCTCCCCCGCGCAGGGCAGGACCGGTTTTGCCACGTTGCAACGACCTCAGCCGAACCGCTACCATCAGCTTGAGAACATCAGTGCAGCCGGTGCGGCCCGAAGACGGCTCTTGCGCAGCGGACAAGCTTCGTTCCCAGCCCTGAGGCGTGGGTGCGGAGACTGTCCGGATGCTCTCGCAACTGACCCGGAAAGGCTCCTATGGAATCCAGCACCAACAGCTCCTCCCCCCGCCGCTCGGAAGACATCGCCCTCGATCTGCTGAAGTTTATGGCCCCGTTTGCTCATCTAGGTAACAAGAGCGCCTCCGGGACCGGTTTCGGCCTTCCGTCAGCTCCCCGGTCCGAGGAGCAGATCGACCAGCTCTTCGAGCTCTATACCCGCTGCCGCGCAGCGGTGGAGGCTCCGCTGCCCTCCCCGATGACGCAGGGCCCGGCGGCGCAGAAGTAACCATGGCGCCGTCTGGTGTCGCCGTCATCGGCGCCGGCGCCTTCGGGCGCAATCATCTGCGGGTGTATCGCGAGTTGCAGACAGCCCACCCGGAGATGGTTCAGCTCAGCGCCCTGGTGGAGCCGGACGCCGAGCGCCGTTCCCAGTTCGCCGCAACCTACGCGATTCCAGGCTTTGCGTCGGTCGCCGAGTTACTCGACGCAAAGCTCTCCCTGGGCTGCGCCTCGATCTGCGCTCCCACTCTTCATCATGCCGCGCTGGCCGAGGAGCTTCTACTGGGGGGCGTGGACGTCCTGATTGAGAAGCCCTTTGCCGCGAGCCTCGCCCAGGCCGACCGCATCCTGGAGCTGGCGCGGTCGCTGGGGCGCATCGTGGCGATCGGTCATCTGGAGAGGTTCAATCCGGCGGTGACGGCGACCATGGCCGCGCTGCGCCAACCCATGTTCTTTGAGGCGCACCGCCTGAGCGTCTTCACGCCGCGGTCGCTGGATGTGGATGTGGTGCTGGATCTGATGATTCACGATCTGGATATCGTGCTCAGCCTGACCCGGTCCCCGGTCCGCGAGGTGCGCGCGGTGGGCCTGCCGGTACTTTCAGCCAAGACCGACATCGCCAATGTTCGGGTCGAGTTCGAATCCGGTTGCGTAGCCAACTTTACCGCCAGCCGAGTCTCCACGGAGCAGGTGCGGAAGCTTCGTCTCTTCCAGGCGCATCAGTATCTCTCGCTGGACTTCGCGCGCCAGGAACTACTGACGATCCGGGTGGACCCGGAGGTGGTGGCCGCGATGCTGGCCGCCGGCACGACACGGAATCCGGCATCCGCAAGACTCGATTCTTCAATGCTTGCATCCGCAAAGCATCCTTCGGCGGGCCTGTCTCTCAGCCACTCCGAGATCC
>JAJZDM010000100.1 GCA_021806005.1 Acidobacteriota bacterium
TCTTCTTCGGACACGTGCAGATCACGTCTTTTGAGTTTCTTCGCATCCTTGCCATCGCTGCTCTGGGCGCCGCTCCCTTCTCCTGCCTTGGACTTGCCATGGCATTCCTGGTCCCGCCAGCCTCCGCCGGCGGTATCGCCAACCTCATCTACCTGCCCATGAGCTTCCTCTCGGGCCTCTGGGTCCCGCTGCAGTTTCTTCCTCACGTCATACAGCAGATCGCCCCGATCTTTCCCACCTTCCATCTGGCCCAGATCATGTACGCTGCTCTCGGAGCGTCCTCTGAAGGTGCGTTCAGCAGCCACCTCTTCGGACTATTGGGCTTTACGCTGATCATGCTCGGTATTACCTGGCTCGCTTTCCAGAGGCAGGAAGAAAACGCGTAATCTGGTACGAAGATCCCATGTTCTCTCCCATGGAAACCCTGAAGAACACGAGGCGGAAGATAAAGAACAAGGGGGCTAGCCTCTTCTGGCTTATCTACACGGCCTTCTTGTTCGTTGATCCCGTCTTCAATCCGAGCCTGCGCCACTGGATTGGAACGCTGGTTGTATTTGCGGTCTTCCTCGTCGTCTATTACGTCTACTCCGTCTCCTGCAGCAAGCGTTGGCGATACGGGATGGTGGGCATCATCTTCCTCCTCGGAGTTCTCAGCGTTCCCTGGAACTCCGGCGGTCTCAACTTCTTCATCTACGCCGCAGCCTTGCTGCCGTTTGTGGATGATGAAGCGTACGTCACCATTGGCTTCATCGCCTTCGAATGTGCCACCCTGCTTGCCGAGGTCTACTCTCTTCATGCTCTTGGCTGGAACGTTGCACTCGCCGTCGGCTGGTTTGGATCATTCCTCGCCCTCGCCATTGGCGGGGGCAATCTGCTCTTTGCGAAACAACACAAGGCGAACGCCAGGCTGCGCATGGCGCAGGGAGAGATTGCTGCGCTCGCTGCTGTCGCCGAACGCGAACGCATCGCGCGCGACCTCCATGATGTCCTCGGCCACACGCTTTCGCTCATCGTGCTGAAGAGCGAGCTTGCGGGGCGGTTGACCGCCCATGATCCGGCCCGTGCGGCAAAGGAGATCGCAGAGATTGAACTCACCGCTCGCAACGCCCTGGCTGAAGTGCGCGAGGCCATTGGCGGCTACCGCGCCCACGGTCTCGGCGCAGAGATGGAGGCTGCACGCAAGACACTGAACACCGCCGGCGTCGTGCTCCACATGGAGACCACTGACGCCGTGGAGACCAGACTGACCGCGACTGAAGAGAGCGTCCTCGCCCTGGCGCTGCGGGAAGCTGTCACCAATATCGTTCGCCACGCCCACGCACAAAACTGCCGGCTTCGATTCATCACAACAGACGGCCAGCGCCGCTTCATCATCGAAGACGACGGCCAGCCCGGCGATATCCGGGAAGGCAATGGGCTGCGCGGCATGCGCGAGCGCCTGCAGTCTCTGGGCGGGCGTCTGATCCTGACCCGCGAGGCGGGTACACGACTGGAAATCCAACTGCCCGAATGAGAATAACCAAGCCAACCTCGACTTCGATCCGCGTCCTTCTGGCTGAAGACCAGACCATGCTCCGCGGGGCCCTGGCCGCTCTTCTGGATCTGGAGCCTGACATCCAGGTGGTAGCCCAGGCCGCCGACGGGCGCGAGGCGCAGCGAATGGACCGTGAGCATCGACCCGAGATCATCGTCACGGATATTGAGATGCCGCACATCACGGGCCTTGAACTCGCATCGCTTCTAAAGGAATCAGGCTCCCAGGCGCGCGTCATCATCCTCACCACCTTTGCGCGTCCCGGCTATCTTCGTCGGGCACTGGACGCCGGCGCTCGAGGCTACCTGCTGAAAGACAGCCCCGCATCGGAACTTGCCGAAGCGATCCGCCGCGTACATGCTGGCCTCCGCGCCATCGACCCCGTCCTTGCCGCCGATGCGTGGTCCGCCGACGCCGATCCACTCTCTGATCGCGAGCGGCAGGTTCTGCAGAGAGCTGGCGATGGCCGCAGTTCTGCCGAGATCGCTGCTGAACTGCGGCTTTCGGAGGGAACCGTGCGCAACTACCTCTCCGAGGCAATTGCCAAGCTGGGTGCGGCAAATCGCACCGATGCGGCCCGAATCGCTCGTGCGCGTGGCTGGCTGTAATGGATCGCTTGCCAGGAGGTCACCCGCTTCTTCCATATAGTGCAGGCGAGTTTGTGGCCACTCCGGTTTGGAAGGATGCGTCCGCGTGAATGGGCTCGAGCAGAGACCCGGCCTTTTCCGATAGGCTGATAGTGAGATGGCTGAGATGATTCCAGATACGATGCAGGCGGCGGTGTACAGAGAGGTGAATGTTGTTCGTACCGAGACGATCTCGGTTCCGGAGATCGGCCCGGGTGAGGTGCTGGTGCGCATCGATACCTGCGGGATCTGCGGGACGGATCTGAAGAAGATCCACACCGGGTCGCACTCGGCGCCGCGGGTCTTCGGCCACGAGATGGCCGGGACGGTCGCCGCGATTGGTCGGGGCGTGCGCGGGTTCGGAGTCGGAGACAGGGTGATGGCCTTTCACCATATCCCCTGCGGGCTTTGCTTCTACTGCCGGAAGAAGACCTTTGCGCAGTGCGAGAGGTACAAGAAGGTGGGAACCACGGCCGGGTTGGGTGAGGCCGCGGGGGGCGGCTTTGCAGCGTACATCCGGGTGATGGACTGGATTGTGGGCGATGGCGCTACGCCTGCCGGCCTGATTCATCTGCCGGACGATATTCCGTTCGAGCAGGCCGTCTTTATCGAGCCCGTGAACACCTGCTTCAAGGCGATCCGGCTGCTGGACCTGGAGCCGGATGACACGGTGCTGGTGATGGGCCAGGGAAGCATCGGAATCCTGCTGGCCGCACTGGCTCGCCAGACTGGGGCCACGGTTTTGACCTCGGATATGTATCCGGAGAGACATGCCCTTGCTGCGCACTATGGATTGGATCATCCTCTGGATGCCCGCGGCGATGTGGTGGCGGCCTGCAAGGCGGCCAGCGCGGGGCGTGGTGCTGATGTGGCGCTGCTGGCCGTCGGGTCTGACGCTCTGATTGCTACCGCGATGCAGGCGATCCGGCCGGGCGGGAGGGTGATGCTGTTTGCCAGCACGCAGCATGGCGCGGCTACCTTCGACCCAGCCGCGGTGTGTATGGACGAGAAGACGCTGATGGGTTCCTACTCGGCGTCGGTGGCGATTCAAGAGGAGGGGATCAACCTGGTCTTCGAGGGGTATCGATCCGGCAAGCTGGATCTGACCCGGCTGATCTCACACCGATTTGGTTTGCAGGATGCTGCCAGGGCCATCGATCTGGCCTCGCATCCCCAGGCGGACTCGATGAAGATTGTGCTGAAACCGTAGGGCCGGCTGCCAGACGCGCTGCTGTGGCCGTCCGGGGCTGCGGCCGTGCAGGTATGGCCACAAGCCCCAGTAGCGTTCAACGATCAAACAAGACGGAAGCCGCTGCGCTGCAGGGGAAGCGTGCGGATGCGCTTGCCGGTGGCGGCAAAGACGGCGTTGGTGACGGCCGGAATGACGGGGGGAAGCGCAGGCTCCCCCAGGCCGGTGGGCGGGTTGGCGGTCTTGAGGAAGTAGCTGTCGATGATGGGCGTCTGGTTCATGCGCAGCAGAGGATAGTGGTTGAAGTTGGTCTGCTGGACACTGCCGGCGTCGAGGGTGATCTCCAGGGCCATCTGGCTGATGCCATCCACGATCGAACCCTGCACCATGTTTTCGGCGGCGGCAGGGTTGATGATCTGACTGCCGATGTCGCCTACCACCCAGACGCGGTCTACCTTGATGAGATTTCCATCAAGCACGGTTACCTCGGCGACTTCAGCAAAGTAGCCCAGGTGGCAGGCGTAGCAGGCGATGCCCATCCCTTTGCCGGGGGAGTGAGTCCGCTTTGCCCATCCAGATCTCTCCCCGACCAGGGCCAGAACGTCGTGCAGGCGCCGGGAGTGGTCATCGGCGGTTCCAATCAACTCCAACTGGAACTCAAGAGGGTCGCGCCTGGTCGCCGTTGCTACCTCGTCGAGGAAGGATTGGCCAACAAAGGCCAGGGCGTTGCTGCCGGGCGCGCGCAGCGGGCCGCAACGCAGCCACAGAGGCATGGCGGTGGTGTACAGGCCGTAGTTGTCGACGTGGCCGGAAGGGAACTCGTCCGGGCTGACGCCGGCGCTGCCGGCGTACCTGCTTCCGACCCCATAGGTGACCATGTGCTGGCGCCAGGCGATGAGCTTGCCGTTGGCGTCAAGGCCGGCCTTGAAGGAGTGGAAGCCTCCTGGACGGTAGCCGTCGTGACCGAAGTCGTCTTCGCGCGACCAGAGCACCTTCACGGGTACTCCCACCTGTCGAGTGAGGTAGGCAGCCTCCACCATGTACTCGTTCATCAGGCGGCGTCCGAAGCCGCCGCCGGTGCGCGTCATGTGGATGGTGATCTTTTCAGCGGGAAGGTTCAACTCCCGGGCGACCATCTGGCGCCCGTTGCCGGGGGCCTGGCTGGTGGTCCAGATCTCCAGCGCTCCGTCCTTGTAGGAGGCGGTGGTGTCCTGCGGCTCAAGGGTGGCGTGGGTGAGGAAAGGATAGGCGTAGTTGGCCTGGACGACGCTGGCAGCTTTGGTGAGTGCTGTGTCGACATCGCCGCTGGTGCGGATGGTATTCGCAGGCGGGGCGTCAAAAAGCTCCGCGGCACGGGTGGCGAAGTTCGCTGAACTCTGGGTAGCGCCGGGGCCGAGGTCCCACTCCACCTTGAGCCTGGAGCGGGCGGACTGTGCCTGCCACCATGTGTCCGCGAGGATGGCGACACCCGGTTCCATGCCGGGATTGGAGGAGACGACAGGGTCATTGGAAAGGCTGCCGGCGATGAGAAGAACGTGGCGGATGCCAGGAAGCGATTGGATCTCCGCCTGGTTGAAGCTGCGAACCTTGCCGCCGAAGACCGGGCACTTGGCGATGACGGCGCTGAGCATCCCAGGAACCTCGACGTCGATGCCGTAGATCGGTTTGCCGGTGGTGATGCCGGGGTTGTCCACGCCCGTATGGGAGTGGCCGATGATGCGATAGTCTTTGGGATCCTTGAGCGGGACCGAGTCAAGGGCGGGCGGCGTCAATGTGGCCGCCTCTGTGGCCAGTTCTGCATAGGTGAAGGAGCGCGAGGATGCGGCATGAAGAACACGGTTGGGAGTTGTGGTACAGGAGGACTCCGGCACGTTCCAGCGCTTCGCTGCCACGTGAATGAGCATCTGGCGGCATGCGGCTCCTACCCGCCGCAGGGGATCCCAGTTGAGCGGCGTAGACATGCTGCCACCTGCGAACTGTGCTCCGAAGAGGGCCTCATCGAGGGTAGCCTGCTGAATTTGAACGGTCTTCCAGTCTGCGTCCATCTCCTCGGCGATCAGCATGGGGAGCATGGTCTTGACGCCCTGGCCGATCTCGGGGTTCTTGGCCATGATGGTGATGGCCCCGCCGGTGGAGATCTGGATGAAGGCTCGCGGGCTGAGATTGGCTGACCCCGGGCGGGGAGGTTCGGCGGTGGCAGGAAGATCGTAGAGTTTGAGCGCAAGGCCACCCGAGAGCAGCGCGGTCATCTGCAGAAAGGTGCGGCGGTTGAGGGACATAGACCTATCCTTCCTTGGGTTAAGGCGGCTTATGACTTGTGGTTCAATTGCGCGGCCTGATGAATGGCCTGGCGGATGCGGGTGTAGGTGCCGCAGCGGCAGATGTTGTAGCTCATGTGGTCATCGATCTCGGCGTCGCTGGGATGGGGGTTGGCGGCCAGCAGGGCGGAGGCGGTCATGATCTGGCCGGCCTGGCAGTACCCGCACTGCGCGACGTCCACCTGCTGCCATGCGATCTGGAGCGGGTGGGTTCCGTCCTTGGAGAGCCCTTCGATGGTGGTGACCGACTGCGAGCCTACGTCCCGCAACGGCGTCTGGCAGGAGCGAACCGGCTGGCCGTCGATGAGAACCGTGCAGGCTCCGCAGAATCCGATGCCACAGCCGTATTTGGTGCCCTTCATGTTCAGGATGTCGCGCAGAACCCACAGCAGCGGGGTGTCAGGATCGGCGGAGACCGTGTGCAGAGTGTGATTGACGTTCAACTGTGTGGAGGGCATGGTTGATTCCTCTTTGAGACGAAGTTCCAGCCAGGTTCGATGCCGGAGCAGGGATGCTGGGAAGGTTGAGTTCCAGTTCCGGCCAGTCAAGGATTTCAGCTCCCCACCCACCAGGGCAATGGTCACGCAGGGGAGGCACGGTGAACAGCCCGATAGCAGAGTAGCAGAACTGGAGTGGCTCTATCCATGGAAGGGCTGTCTTGGAGCAGGTTGAGGGACCGGGAGAGTGGGTGAGTCCAGTTGAGAGCAGTTGTCGGTAATGCGGATCCTGACGGGGTGAGGCCGACGTGCTGCCTACTGTCCAAATTCGAGAAGGAGAAAGAGAAAGATCCAGAGGGCGCCCATGGCGTGCCAGTACCAGACGGTGGTATCCACGACGACCTGCCGGGTGGAGAGCGCGCGGGAGAGCTGCAGTGCGGCCAGCGCGGCGATGAGACCGGCAACTCCCAGAACAAGATGCACGGCGTGAGTGACGGTGATGAGATAGAAGAAGTGGCTGCTGGGATTGGAGCGAAAGAAGACATGCTGCGCCGCCAGTTGGTCCCAGGCGATCCACTGCCCAACCAGGAACAAGGTGCCGAGCAGCAGGGTGAGCGAGAGCCAGAGGGTAGCGCGCGAGGAGACCGGCCGGCCCAGGCCAAACCACTCGTCCATGGCATCAACCTCGCGAAACATGGCCTGGCGCGCGGTCTCGGCAGTGATCGAGCTAAGCAGCAGGGCGATGGTGTTCAGCCACAGGATGGGAGGAATGGCCGTGGGGAACCAGTAGTGGATGTAATGGTCGTAGGCGTCAAAGTGGCCGGTCGCCCTGCTGACGAAGAAGACGCTGATGAGGGCGACGAAGAAGATGAGGTCTCCGCCAAGGGCGAAGAAGAGGCCAACGCGGGCCTGGGAGAGACGTTCGTTGGGTCCACGATGGCCACGCGGCTGGTTGCTCCAGTTTTCGCCGTCCCCTTCGCCGTTGCCGCCGGTCCGCTTGTCGGTGGGAGGGCGATGTCCATTGTTGCCGTCGCTGATGCGGTGGCGGTCAATCTCCGGCGGTGTGATGGTGTACGGCATGGCGCTGGAAGACCCCGGCGAACGTTGGCAAACGCTCTTGTCCCATTAATGTACTCCGCTTTCTCGTAAAGCGTCGCACTGATGCTGCTCGGAGGCGGAAATTCCAGCCCGAAGTGGATGGAACTCTGATTTGAACCTGACGGCTGCGAGGCGGTCGGGATCGGGGAGCAGCCGGGCGGCAGGGTCAGGTGGTTGACGACTGAACGATGTCCAGAAAAAGCTGGTGGACGCGAGGGTCGTCGCTGAGCTCGGGATGGAAGGTGGAGGCCAGGATGCGGCCCTGACGGACCAGGACCGGGCTGTCGTCGCGCCGGGCCAGAACCTGGATCCCGCTGGCAATGCGGGTGATGCGAGGGGCGCGGATGAAGACCATCTCCAGGGGGCCGCCGGGCAGGGATGTCTCCGTGGTGAGGATGGAGGAGTCGTTCTGGCGACCGTAGGCGTTGCGCTCGACGTCGATATCCAGCACGCCCAGGGAGCGCTGGTGGGGATTGGTAACCTCGCTGGCCAGCAGGATGCAGCCGGCACAGGTGCCAAAGACCGGCTTGCTGTGAACGAACTCGTTCAGCGCCTCATAGAAGCCGGAGCGTTCCAGATGCTTGAGAAAGGTGGTGGACTCGCCGCCTGGGATCACAAGGGCGTCGAGTTCGGCGAGTTGACCGGGCTTGCGCACCAGCGTCGCGTCCGCGCCGAGTTCGGCAAGCCGGAGGGCATGAACGTCAAAGGCGCCCTGAAGAGCCAGGACGCCGATAGCAGGAGTGTGAGGCTTCACATCTCGATTCTATTGCATGGGGTTCTGCCGGGATGCGGCGCGGGCTGGGATTACCAGCCGCGCGTCTGCATCAGGTTCTTCTCTTCAATAGCGGCGGCAGCCAGACCCTTCATGCTGCCGATGACAGCCTCGGAGGCCTCGGCAACGATCTTGGGATCGTCATAGTGCAGCGTGGCCAGGACGATGGCGCGGGCGCGGGAGATCGCCTCATTCCGCTCCGCGGCGTTCTTTTCGATATCCAGAGGGGTGCTGCCCTCCTTCATGAAGATGCCGGAGCCGACAAAGATGGTCTCCGCGCCCAACTGCATCATGAGCGAGGCATCGGCGGGTGTGGCGATGCCGCCGGCGGAGAAGTTGGGAACCGGGAGCTTGCCGGCTTTGGCCACCATGCGGACCAGTTCGTAGGGCGCCTGCAGATTCTTGGCCGCGGCGTAGAGTTCGTCCTCGCGGAGGACGGTGAGAGCCTTGATCTCGCGAACGATGGTGCGCATATGGGTGACGGCGTGGACCACGTCGCCAGTGCCGGGCTCGCCCTTGGTACGGATCATGGCCGCACCCTCAGAGATGCGCCGCAGCGCCTCGCCGAGGTTCTTGGCGCCGCAGACGAAGGGGGTGGTGAAGGCATGCTTGTCGATGTGATGCTGCTCGTCAGCCGGGGTGAGGACCTCGGACTCGTCGATGAAGTCGACCCCCAGAGACTGGAGGATCTGAGCCTCTGCGAAGTGGCCGATGCGCGCCTTGGCCATCACCGGGATGGTGCAGACGGCCATGATCTCCTTGATGAGCCGGGGCGAGGCCATGCGGGCTACGCCGCCTTCAGCGCGGATCATGGCGGGAACGCGCTCCAGGGCCATGACAGCGACCGCGCCGGCCTCCTCGGCGATGCGGGCCTGCTCGACATTCATGACGTCCATGATGACGCCGCCTTTGAGCATCTCGGCGAGGCCGGTCTTGAGGCGAAGCCCAGTGCTGCTGTCATGATGCTGGCCGAAGCCGTTGTTCTCTGCCATGGGGTGCTCCTTCAAAAGGGGGTGGGAGTCGATTGACGCGGACTTCTGTACCACGCCTCTTATCTTCAAGTTTAGCAGTTGGATGCGCTTCCCACGAGAGCCGATCCTACAGTCCGGATTGCTCCTTGGTGAGGATGATCTCTTCCTCTGCTGCGGGCTCCGCGGCGCTCTCCACCAGCACCGGTCTGGCGGCCGGCTGGGCGTGGCCGGGGCGCTCCTCCTGGGAGCGGGAGATCTGCATCAGCAGATCCTGGGCGCTCACGGCCGGAGAGGTGAGCGGGGCTCTTTCGTACCCGCCGTCCGGCAGCATGATCCGCGCCTTGAGGTTGTCCGCCAGATAGGCGCCCAGAATCTCATCGCGAAGACGCTGCCGAAGAGCTGGATCGACGATGGGAAAGACGACCTCGCAGCGCTCGTGGAGGTTCCGGGTCATCCAGTCGGCGCTGCCGCAGAAGACCTCTTCCTGGCCCGCGTTGGCGAACCAGAAGATGCGGCTGTGCTCCAGAAATCGGCCCAGGATGGAGCGTACGCGGATGCGCTCGCTCAGCCCCGGAACTGCCGGGCGGAGGGCGCACATGCCGCGAACGATGAGATCGATCTCCACGCCGTCCTGAGAGGCGGCGTACAGCGCCTCGATGGTGGGAATGTCCAGCAGACCGTTGATTTTGGCGATGATGCGCGCCGGTTGGCCGGCCCGGGCATGCTCCGCCTCGCGGGCGATGAGAGTGAGAAAGTCCGTTTTCAGCGTTACCGGAGCGAGCATGAGCGGGCGATAGGCTTCCGGCCCGGCGTCCCACTCTGCGGTCAGGTAGCGGAAGACGCGAAGCGCGGCCTCGGTGAACTCGGGGCGCGCGGTGAGCAGGCTGATGTCGGTGTAGAACCGCGCGGTGACTGGGTTGTAGTTGCCGGTGCCGAGATGCGCATAGCTATGAACAGTTCCAGTGGAGTCGCGGCGGACGATGAGCGCCAGCTTGCAGTGGGTCTTGAAGCCGAAGATGCCATGGAAGACCTGTCCTCCTGCGTCTTCCAGCTCTCGCGCCCAGCGGATGTTGGAAGCCTCGTCAAAACGCGCCATGAGCTCGACGACGACGGTGACATCCTTGCTCTGCGCGGCGGTCTTGAGCGCGCTGAAGATCGGTGAGTCCGCACTGGTGCGATAGAGGGTCTGTTTGATGGAGATCACGTTGGGGTCGGATGCCGCTGACTCGATGAAGTTCTCCACGGTGCTGTAGCTGTCATAGGGATGGTGGAGCAGGATATCGCCCTTGTGCAGTTCAGCGAAGATGCTGGCGGAGGGGTGCGCGGTCTGTTCCAGGTGAAGCCGGCGGCCATGGAACTCGGGGAACTTCAGCTCTGGAAGCTTCACCGCAGAGTACAGGGCCATGAGCCGCGACAGGTTGATGGGCGCAGAGGTGCGAAAGACCTGCCAGGGTTCCAGTTCGAAGTTGGCCAGCAGTCGCTCGACGATCTCTTCGGAGGTCGACGCGCCGATCTCCATGCGCACCGCATCGCCCTTGCGCCGGTTATGGAGCTCTTCGGCCACACTCTCCAGGATGGAGCGGGTCTCCTCCTCCTGCATGTAGAGGTTGCTGTTGCGGGTGACGCGGAAGACAGCGCGGTGGAGGATGCTGTAACCCCGGAACATCGAGGAGAGGTGTGCTTCGATAAGCTCTTCCAGAAGAAGAAAGTTGCGCTGGCCGGAGCGATCTGGAAGTTCGATCAGCCAGGGAAGGGAGCGGGGGATGGTGATGACGCCCAGGACCTTGGAGCTGTTGTTGCTCCTGTTGCGGCGTTTGAGGCGAAGCAGCAGCGCCAGGCAGAGCGCCTTGTTGAGCACCCGCGGAAAGGGATGGGATGGATCCAGCGTCACCGGGGTGAGAAGAGGATCAACCTGCTCCTGAAAAAAACGGACGGCGAACTCCCGTTCCGGCTTGCGGAGCTGCCTCCAGCGCAGGATGGAGATGCCGGCGCTCTTGAGTTCGGGTTCGAGACGGAGGTTCCAACAAGCGCCCTGATCGCCGGTGAACTGGTGCAGACGGTCGCGAAGGCGCTCCATCCGCTGGGCCTGGGTGAGACCGCCGGCGTCGAGGTGCTGGGGCAGGCTGAGGCCTTCTTCCAGCCGCTGCAGGATGCCCGCGACTCGGATCTCGACGAACTCGTCGAGGTTGCTGGCCGAGATAGCCAGAAACTTGACGCGTTCCAGGAGCGGGTTGGAGGGGTCATCCGCCTCTTCCAGCACGCGGCGATTGAACTGCAGCCAGCTCTCGTCGCGATCTATCAGCCGTCCCTCCGGTACGTGGGTGGCTGCAGGGGGCTGTGGTTCTCTGCTGGAGCCGCTCCGGGAGGGTCCGGAAGCGGATGATCGGCTCGGGGCGGATTGTCTCCGGACAGGCATGGGTCTTCTTGAGACTAAATCAGGATTGTGCGGAAGTTCTCCGCACAATCCTGATCCTGTTTCCTACAAAGAGTATGCCCGTTGACGGCGGCGGTGATTTGGCTAGGAGTGGCGATGCATGCTCCAGCCGAGGTAGTTGGATGCGGCCTCATAGACCGGACTGGCTACTGAAGCAAAGTTCGCCGCCACGTGATGCTCGAAACCGTTCTCGCAGATGTAGCGCAGCAGCTTCTGCATGTTGGAGATCTCCACCACTCCGGCGCCGCCAAAGGTGTTGAGCGGATCGTCGGTAAAGTTGCCTTCGCCAACGTAGCCGGTGATCTTGCCGGCAAGGTCGTTGGTGGAGAAGCGCGCGAAGCTCATGGCGCCGGCTTTGACGGTGCCGTCGAGGGTGCCGTGGGTGTTCTCCTTGCCGACGGTGCCCGCGATGATGAGCTGGTAGTCCATTTTGACGCCCTCGCGGAAGAAGTGCTTGGGAAGGTTGGAGCAGTGGAAGCATACGGCCTTGTTGGGGTTATCGCCGTAGTTGTTGTTCCAGTCCAGCAGCGCGGAGGGTGTCTCGCTGGCCAGGGTGAGGGCGTACATGGAGAGCGTCCCGAGGATATCAACTTCGCAGGCAGAGGGGATCAACTGCTCGCTCATCATGGACATCACGGTGCAGGGGACGATACCGAGATACTCTTCGATGGAGGTCCAGCATTGGACGGCCGAGACGGTGAGCTCGGAGGCGGCCATCCAGCGATCGATGACGGCGCCAAGTTTGGCCATCTTCAGCAGCGCAGGCTCGGGAGTGTCGCCTACAGGAATGTACCTCCGGATGGCGGCAAGCTTGGCCTGAACCTCGTCGTCGTGATCCTTGCTCTTTTCAATGCGGCCCATCACCTCGCTGAGATCGAGGGTCTCGACGGTGATGCCGGAGCGCTCAAGCAGCTTCTCCGAGTATCGGACGGTGTTGAAGGCCGTGGGACGCGCGCCAATGGCGCCGACGCGCAGGTTGCGCAGGCCGCGCACAACGCGGCAGACCGCGGCGAACCACTCCAGGTCGGCCTTGAACCAGGTGGAGTCTGGAGCCTCGGTGTGCTGGGTGGTGAGCGAGAACGGGATTCCATACTGCCGGAGGTTGTTGCAGATCGACATCTTGCCGCAGAAGCTGTCACGGCGGAAGGCGATGCCCATCTTGCCAGGGTTATCCGGAGTGGCCTGGATCAGCACAGGGACGTTGAGGTTCGCCAGGCGAAGGGTGTCCGCCAGGCCGCGCTCTTCGCCGAAGTTGGGAAGAGTGATGATAATACCGTCGATCTCCGCGGCGTGCCGCTTGAAGAGATCGGCGCATTTTTTTGCGTCTTCGTACGTTTCTACAGCGCCATGCGCGGTCTGTTCGGGGGATAGCACGATTGGCTTGATCCCGGCTGCTTCCAAAGCTGCAATCATCTCAAGGCGACCGCTGGTGGCAAGGTGGCTGGGGAAAAATCCACGATTGCCAACAACGACTCCCATTGTCATTGGACGACCCATACTCTCTCCTAGGTTGAATGCTTAGATTTTGTCGACATCCTCCCGGCGTGGCCGGTAGCGGATGGTATAGATAGATCCGAAGAGGGTCATCAGCAGCCCCCACCAGAATGTTGGGTGAAGATAGTTCAGAACGGTGGAGGGTTCGTGGTGACCAAACCACTCCCAGGCGCCGTAGGGCAGAAGCACCAGACCGTAAGCCAGCGTGAGAGCGCCTACGAAAAACCAGATGGAGAGCATCTCTCCGCGTCCTGTTCCTTCAGCCATTCGGGTTACCTCCATGCAGCGGTCAGCGCCGGCTACGTGGTTTAGAAGAAGATGAGATTCAGGATGAAGAACACAACGATGACGATGACCGCCCAGAACATGGGCTTATGCCAAAGCGCAGTGGCACCGTCATCGGGAATCTCCGTGGCTCCGTAGACCAGGCCGACCAACTCCGCCTCAGGCTTCGGTGTAGTCATCAGACTGACAACGATAGTTACGATGACGCAGATCAGCCAGCTCCACAGAGCGCGGTAGAGCGTCTCGGCCATGGGCTGCGCATCCGATGAAAAGGCGATGTGGGCCAGCGCTCGCTCGCCACCCAGACGGGTGTAGGTGAACATGCTGATGGAACTGACGGTTCCCGCAAGCAGCCCCCAGAAGCCGCCGGCCGAGGTGGCCCGCTTCCATAACATGCCCAGAATGACGCTGCCGAAGAGAGGAGCAATGAAGAAGCTGAACAGCGCCTGAACGTAGTCCATGATCGAAGCCGCATCGGCCACCAGGTAAGCGGTGGCCACCGAGATGACCATGCCGACGAGCGTGGAACTGCGGCCCATGAGAACGTAGTGCCGGTCCGTGGCCCGCTTGTTCATGAATGCTTTGTAGATGTCGTAGGTCCACACCGTGGAGAAGGCGCTGATGTTGCCGTCCATCCCGGACATGAAGCCGGCTACCAGCGCCGTGATGCCGAGACCAAGCAAGCCAGGTCCGCAGTAGCGGATCAGCATCAGGGGAAGTACCTCGTTGTAACTGTAGGGGTGAGCGGCGTCGACGGCGTTTTGCCCCACCAGATGGTAGATCGGATGTCCATGGCTGGTGAGGCCAAGGCAGATCAGGCCGGGCAGAATCACAATGAAGGGAACTGCCATCTTGAAGGCCGCCCCGATCACCGGCGCCATCTTGGCGGCCCGCAGGTTGTGCGCCGATAGCACTCGCTGCACCACCAGGAAGTCGGTGGTCCAGTAGCCAAAGCTGACGACAAAGCCCAGACCGAAGACGATGCCGGTCCAGTTCACGCCCATGGGATTGCTGCGGAAGTGGCCGAGAGTCGACCAGAGATGGGTGTAGCTGGGATTGCCCACGTTGTGGGCGATCTGCGCCTTCAGATTCGTCCAGCCGCCGGCCTCGATGAGGCCCAGGATCGGGACCAGCGCGGCTCCAGCCCAGATGAGGACAAACTGCACCACCTCATTGATGATGGCCGAACGGAGACCACCGAGCATAACGTACACCGTGACCGTGACGGCGCCAACCCAGATCGAGAAGTTGATGTTCCAGCCAAGGATCACCTTCATCACCAGGGCCATGGCGTACATGTTGACGCCAGACATCAGAATGGTCATCAGGCCAAAGCTGATCGCGCTCAGCGCCCGGGCTTCCTCGCCGAAGCGAAGCTGCAGGTA
>JAJZDM010000005.1 GCA_021806005.1 Acidobacteriota bacterium
GCATTGGGCCTCCTCAGATCGTTGTGACTACGAGACTGAGTATGGAGAGCCCACTGCCGTGATGGGAGTGTGGTGTGTCAGCAATCGGCCATGACGTTTGTCACACAACCGGAAGGCGGGAACCTTGTGGCTGAAGAATGCCGCGGCGGGTGTTTCGCCTGCAGCCGGGTGAACGGCAACAGCCCGGCATCGCGGAGCAATCATTCGGAGGCAAGAAATATGGAGTGAAACGGCTGAAAGAGATGCCTAACCTTTGCGCCAGAGGCGCCAGGGCGTGACGGAAACAGCATCAATCGATCGAGATCTTGCGCAGTAACCGGAAGTCCGAAAGCATCTTGCCTGTTCCCAGCACGACGCTGGCCAGCGGGTCATCGGCGATGGTCACGGGAAGCCCCGTCTCCTCACGGATGCGCTTGTCCAGGTTCTTGATCAGCGCGCCGCCGCCGGTGAGCACAATGCCCCGGTCCGAGATGTCCGCGGACAACTCAGGGGGTGTGCGCTCCAGCGCTACGCGAATCGCATTCATGATGGTGGCGATGCACTCGCCCAGAGCCTCGCGAATCTCCGTATCGTCGATGGTGATCGTCTTGGGCACGCCTTCAATCAGGTTGCGCCCCTTGATCTCCATGGACAGGGGTTTGTCCAGAGGGTAGGCCGAGCCAATGTCGATCTTGATCTGTTCGGCCGTGCGCTCACCCACCAGGAGGTTGTACTTGCGCTTGAGGTAGGTCATCACGGCCTCATCCATCTGATTGCCGGCCATGCGCACGGAGCGCGAGTAGACGATCCCGGCCAGTGAGATCACGGCGATATCCGTGGTTCCACCGCCGATATCGACGACCATATTGCCGCCCGGCTCGGTGATGGGCAGCCCCGCACCGATGGCCGCCACCATCGCCTGCTCTACCAGATGCACCTCGCTGGCCTTGGCGCGATAGGCCGAATCCATGACGGCTCGCTTCTCCACCTGGGTGATCTCACTGGGTACGCCGATGACGATCCGCGGATGAACCATCATCTTGCGGTTATGCGCCTTCTGGATGAAGTAGTTCAGCATCTTCTCGGTCTGTTTGAAGTCCGCGATCACTCCATCCTTCATCGGCTTGATGGCGATGATGTTGCCGGGTGTGCGGCCAAGCATCTCCTTGGCCTCTTTTCCCACGGCCTCCACCTCGCCCGTCACGCGGTTGACCGCGATGATCGACGGTTCATTGACGATGATGCCCTTACCATGAGCAAAGACCAGGGTATTGGCCGTACCAAGATCGATCGCAAGATCGCTGGAGAACAAAGAGAAGATGGACCGCATGTTGCTCACGCGCGAGGTCCGCATCTGAAAGTTTTTCGAGGACATTAGATCGATCGGCTTCCTGGAATCAAGAAAAAATCGGGTTTAACCCGGCTCTTCCATTGTACGGCCTGCGAGGCCCTGCTCCCGGCAGGAACCGAAGGCGACTATACTCTAAACGTTTGCCCGACTCGGGAATTCAGTACGTCTGGAAGGCAGAACAGCAGCACCAACTTCAGGAGAGTCTAGCATGATTATCGGTGTCCCCAAGGAAGTAAAAGACCACGAAAGCCGCGTCGGTATTACACCGGCCGGAGCCAAAGCCATTGTGGATGCAGGCCATAAGGTACTGGTGGAGCACGATGCCGGCGCGCTCTCCTCCTTCCCGGACGCTGAGTACGAGGCCGTTGGCGCCATCATCGTCCCGGAGGCTGCCGGCGTCTGGGGACCATCCGATATGGTGGTCAAGGTCAAGGAGCCCGTCGCAAAAGAGTACATCTATTTTCGGCCGGGGTTGGTCCTGTTCACCTATCTGCACCTGGCGCCGCTGCGCGAGCTTACGAACGCTCTAATGGAGAAGCAGGTAACGGGAATCGCCTATGAGACGGTCCGCGACGGCTCCGGCGGGCTGCCGCTGCTGACCCCAATGTCCGAGGTCGCGGGAAGACTCTCGGTGCAGGTGGGCGCGGCCTACCTGGAGAAGGAGCACGGCGGACGCGGGGTTCTGCTGGGCGGCGTCCCGGGTGTTCCTCCCGGCAAGGTCTGCATTATCGGCGGCGGAATCGTTGGCACCAATGCGGCCAAGGTCGCCCTGGGCATGGGAGCCAGCGTTACCCTGGTGGACCTGAATCTGAACCGTCTCCGGGAACTGGATGACATCTTCTCTGGCCGTCTGAAGACCCTTTACTCCAACGCCTACAACGTGGAGCGCGCGGTAGCGGAGGCCGATCTGGTGATCGGCGGCGTGCTGATTCCGGGAGCCGCGGCTCCCAAGATTGTCACCCGGGCCATGGTGGCAAAGATGCGTAAGGGAGCCGTGGTCGTCGACGTCGCCATCGATCAAGGCGGATGCATTGAGACCGCGCACCCCACCACCCACTCCGAACCAAGCTTCGTGCTGGAGGGCGTGGTTCATTACTGCGTGACCAATATGCCGGCCGCCGTTCCCAACACCAGCACCCTGGCACTGACCAACGCCACCTTCCCCTACGTGATGAAACTGGCCCAACTGGGCGCCAGCGCCGCCATACGGGAGAACGCCGGGATTGCGGAGGGCGTGAACACCTTCCGGGGCTCGCTGACCTACAAAGCGGTTGCCCTGGCCCAGAGCCGCGAGTTCACCCCGGTGCGGGATCTGCTCGCCTAAGCGAAGAGTGGCCTGAATTGCCGGGCCACTCCCCCATCTCCTGACCTTCCGGCCCCAGCCTTTTTTCTCCGGCGAGGCGCAGGGGGTCAGGAGATGGTTTCAGCACTGTACCGGGTGATCAGTCCTCTTTGGATGGCGTAGCGGAAGACCCGCGCGAAGACTCCATAGGCCACGACGATACCGGCGATGGCCAGCAGAAGCGCGGTAGCCAGCAAGGATCCCACCGAGGTGTGGCCAGCGGGGTGGGCGGCAACGACCGCGCGCAAGCCCTCAAAGACGTAGGTAGGAGGCAACAGGCGAGCGAACCACCGCAGGTGGACCGGAAGCGTGGAGAGCGGGTAGTAGACGCAGGCAAAGGGAGACAGCAGCGCGGGGATGGGCCAGATGAGCCACTCCGCCGCGGGACCGAAGCGAAGGACGATGGCGATGGCGATCACCCCCAGAGCCATGCCGCTGAGCAGCAGCACGAGCAAAAAGGGTAGCACCAGGATGCCGTAAGCGGCGAAGTGCAGGCCAAAGGCGACGATGGCTACGGCAAGCATCACCCCGAAGCCCACCAGGCTGGTGACAAAGCTGGAGAGGAGCAGGCCGGCGATGTACTCCGACATGGTGATCGGGGTGGCGAAGAGATTGAGGAAGTTGCGCGACCAGACATCCTCAAAGAACGCCGTGGTGACGCCCTGCATCACCCGGGTCATGAAGTCCCAGAAGAGGACGGCCCCCAGCAGGGCGGGAACAAAGCGATACGAGGTGTGGGCGAGCGAGCCCAGAAAGCGGGTCATAAAGCCCCACAGAACCATGTCGATGGTGACCCAGGCGAAGAGTGGAACCACGCGGGCGGGGCTGCCGCGATAGAGATACATCTGGCGCAGAGAGACGGCGGCGATTCGGGAGGGATTCATAGCAGCGGCGCTCCCAGGGTCTGTTCCGCCTCCAGCGGCTCTCTGGCGACGCTGATGAAGAGCTCTTCCAGGGTGGGCTTTCCATACTCCGAGGGGAGCCGGCGGGGGTCGCCTTGCAGGATGATCTCACCGCGCGCGAGGAACAACACCCGCGAGCAGACCTCCTCCACCTCATACATGTTATGCGAGGTCCAAAGAACCCCGGCCTGAGCCTGAGCGGCAAAGGAGCGGATCGTGGCGCGTATCTCCCGCGCACTGGCCGGGTCGATGGAGGCGGTGGGTTCGTCGAGAAGAAGCACCCGGGGGCGGCTGAGCATGGCCTTGGCAAGGCCCACGCGAGTCTGCTCCCCGGAGGAGAGCAGGCCGCACCTGGTGTCCCGAAACCGTTGCAGATCGAAGAGATCCAGAACCGACTGAAGCCGCGCGGCAAACTCCGGAACACCATAAAGAAGAGCGAAGACACGCAGGTTCTGATAAACGGTGAGGTTCCCGGGGAGCGGGGCATAGACAGCGGCAAAGTTGGTGCAAGTGAGCGCGCGCGAGCGGTGGCGGAGAAGATCGATCGAGCCGATATGGATGGATCCGGCCGTGGGCGTGAGTACCCCCAGAAGCATGCTGATGGTGGTGGTCTTGCCGGCGCCGTTGACGCCCAACAGACCGACGATCTCGCCGGGGTAGACCTGAAACGAGATGCCCTTAACCGCCTCCACGGCGCCATAGTGCTTGCGCAGGTTCTCGACGCGAAGGACCGGCGGGTTCGCCGAGGGTGGCGGGGTCGCGATGGGAGGCGGAGGGGACATGAGGGTTCGGATGCCATCATACGGGTTGCGGATGCAGGCTGCGTGTGACGGTTGCGGAACCGCCGGGATGGCTTCGGGAGGGCTTCCTGCTGCCGGCTCAGGCTGCGTACCGCCAAATCTCCGTCCGGAAAACGAGTAAACTTGCTCGCATGGGAGTGGCAGCCAACCGGCGTCGCGTGCTTGTGATCGCGCTCAGCGCGAGCCTGGTGGTGCTCTTTCTGGCCCTGGCTACCCTGAACGCCTTCAACCTCAACTTCCTCAATCCCAGATCTCTGCTCCAGACTGAGGTCTTCGTCAGCCTCTCGGTTCTGGCCTTCCTGCTCTTCATCGGCGTGCTGGTGCTGCTGGTGCGCAACGTCCTGAAGCTTTACGCCGACCAGCGCAGCCACTTGCTGGGCACGCGCCTGCGTACGCGCATGCTGTGGGGAGCGGTTCTGGTCTCTGTTGTGCCCCTGGTCTTCATGTTTCTGTTCAGCTATCTGCTGATGAACCGCGCGGTGGACCGCTGGTTCTCCCAGCCGGTGACCCAGATGCGCGAGGACGCCAACAGTATGGCCATCGAGCTATACCAGTACGCGGACGCCAACGCGCGCTCGGAGGCTGACTCGATCGCCGTTGAGCTCTCCAACCTGCCATCGGATCAGGACCAGCGCCTCTCGCCCGACTCCATGGCGCAGATCAATCAGGTGCTGCAACGCCATGAAGTCACCCTGCAGGGGGGCTTTGCGATTCTCTACAAAGACGGAGAACCGGTGGCCTCGCTGGATGTTCCCAGCACGCCCTCCGGCCAATCCGTGCTGCGCTCGATTCAGCCCGCCGACGCGGCGATGGACGAGAGCGCCGGGCCCCGGCCCATGGCCAGCTCCCAGTTGGAGGGCCCAACCCTGGAGGCCATTCTGCGCGCCGCCCAGCGCGCAGATGAACCTTTTTACGCTCTCTCCGGCAGCGACTACACCCTGGCCACGGCCGCCGTTCCGCGAGGAGGTCTGGTGGTAGCCGGCCTCCCAATCCCGGCCGGGATCTCCCTGGTCTCTGAGCGCCTGAGCCGCTCCGCGGCTGCCTACTGGACGCTCTACCGCGAGCGCCGCGTGGTCCGCAGCCTGTACATGGGCTTTCTGCTTCTTACCACCGCGCTGGCGCTGTTTGCCGGCTGCTGGCTGGCGCTGAACCTGAGCAAGCAAGTGACCCGGCCAGTTGAATCCCTGGCCGACGCCATGGAGGCCATCGCCGCGGGTGATTACGCCCACCGCGTGGGCCAATCGGTGACCGAAGAGCTCGGCGAGTTGGTGGAACGATTCAACGCCATGGCCGCAGACCTGGAGAGCGCTCACGCCATCGCGGCTCGTTCCAGCGAGCAACTCTCCGACCTGAACCAGGCCCTCCAGGCTCGCCGCAACGAGTTGGAGACGATGATCGAGACGATCCCTTCCGGCGTGGTCACACTGTCCGCAGATCGCCAGATCCTGCTTGCAAACCGGGCTTTCTCCGAGATGCTGGACCCCGGCGGCCAACGTCAGTTTGTGGGTCTATCGCTCTCCGCAGTGCTCCCGGAGGACATTGTCGACAACCTCGACCATCTGCTGCGCCGCGCCCATCGCATGGGCTCCGCCTCCGCCGAGATGCAGATGCAGTCCAGCACCGGCACACTCCATCTCTCCGCCACCGTAGCTCTTCTGGAGGGCCAGCCAAACGCGGCGCCCAAACCGCTGCCCCCGGGATCACCCGGTTCTCTGGGGATGGAGCGCCCCATGCGCGAACACCTGGGCTATGTTCTGGTGCTGGAAGACGCCACGGAGTTGTTGCGAGCCCAGAAGCAGAGCGCATGGAAGGAGGTGGCTCGGCGGGTTGCGCACGAGATCAAGAACCCCCTCACGCCGATCTCGCTCAATGCCGAACTCATCCGCCGCCACATCCTCCGCCTGAGCACCCTCCTCACCGAACACCAACTGGACTCGCCCTCCCCGAGCGTGATCCAGCACTCCAGCGAGGTGATCACCGCCTCGGTAGAGACCATGCGCTCGCTGGTGGATCAGTTCTCCGCGCTGGCCGAGTTCCCCAGTTCGCGACCCCGCCCCTTCAACCTGAACACCATCGTGGAGAACTCCATAGCCCTGTTTGCCGGCCGGCTGGGCAACATTCGCGTTCAACGTGATCTGGAGCCAGGTCTACCCCAGGTGCTGGCCGATCCGGAGGCGTTGAAGCGCGCTCTCTCCAACCTGATTGACAACGCTGCCGAGGCCATGCAGAACAGCCTCCTCCGCGAACTTCGCCTCTCCACCCGGACTCTTCCCTCTGGGATGGTCGAACTCGCCGTTGCAGACACCGGCTCCGGGCTGACCGATGAGATGCGCGAGAGTCTCTTCCTGCCCTATTTCTCCACCAAGCAGCGTGGAACCGGCCTGGGCCTCTCCATCGCCGCCAAGATTGTGCAGGAGCACGATGGCTCCATCCGGGCCGAAAAGAACCTGCCGGCAGGCACCCGGTTCATCATTGAACTCCGCCCAGCCAGCGAACCCGCAGAGATCTCCGGCACGACATCGGCGTCGGAGACCCCACAGCAGCCGGAAGGAATCACCGCTTGAATCACGTTCTCATCGTCGACGATGAAGCCGACATCCGCGAGTCTCTGGAAGCCATCCTCAGTGAAGAGAACTACGCCATCACCACGGCCGGCACGGTGGCCGAGGCCCTGGAACTGGTTCGCGATGCCGACTTCCAGGCGGTCCTTCTCGACATCTGGCTTCCAGATGGTGACGGCCTGGATGTGCTCGCCTCCATCCGCGGCGACGTCTCCCATAACGCCCTGCCGCGTCCCGGCGCGCCGGAGGTGATCATGATCTCCGGCCATGGCACCATCGAAGCCGCCGTCCGCGCCACCAAGCTCGGCGCTTACGACTTCCTGGAGAAGCCGCTGTCCATGGAGCGGACGCTGCTGGTGTTGCGGAACGCCATCCAGGCTCACCATCTCCGCGAAGATAATCAGGAGTTGGCCCGCCAGCTTACCAAGGGCAACATCACGGGTGAGTCCATCTCCGTGAAGGCGCTCCGCCAGCAGATCAAACTGATGGCCCCCACCAACGGCCGAGTGCTCATCTTCGGCGAGTCCGGCACCGGCAAAGAGCTGATCGCCCGCGCCATGCACGCTGAGTCGCTGCGCCGTGACCGGGTGTTCGTTGAACTCAACTGCGCCGCCATCCCGGAAGACTTCATCGAGACCGAACTGTTCGGCTATCGGCATGGGGCCGGTCCCGGCGGCCCGAACCAGCCCACAGAGAAGCGGGGCACCTTTGAGCGCGCCGACGGCGGCACGCTCTTCCTGGACGAGGTGGGAGATATGAGCCTCAAGACCCAGGCAAAGGTGCTGCGCACCCTGGATGAGCAACGCTTTTATCCCGTCGGTGCCTCCCTGCCGGTGCACGTGGATACCCGAGTGATCGCCGCCACCAACAAGGATCTGGAAGAGGAGATTGCCCGCGGCAACTTCCGCGAAGATCTCTTTTACCGTCTCAACGTCATCCCCTTTTACGTTCCGCCCCTGCGTGATCGCAAGGAGGATATTCCGCTGCTGACGCGGGAGTTTCTCTCCGAGTTTGGCCAGCAGTACGGGCGGGCGCACGTCGAGATTGCTGAGGCTGCGCTGACCGCGCTGCAGCACTACCACTGGCCGGGCAACGTGCGCGAACTGCGCAACATCATCGAGCGCGTCCTGATCCTCAACCCCAAGATCCAGCGGATCGAAGCCAAACATCTGCCGATGCTGGTCCAACGCACGGAGGGCGCAGCTTCGCGCGTGGCAGGCACGGTGCGCGAGGAGTTCTCCACGCTGCAGCAGGCCCGCGAGGCCTATGAGCGCGACTATATCCTGAAGGAAGTGGATCGCTGCCATGGCAACATCAGCCGAGCCGCCGAGTCCCTTGGCCTGGAACGCTCCCATCTTTATCGCAAGATGAAGACCCTCGGGATCTCCTCTCACGAATAGAGATCGCCGCGCCGTTCGCTGCGCCTGCAGCGGCAGCTACAGGTCTGCGGATTATCGTCCAGAGGCGTCCAGCCGCTTGCGGTGGATCTGCTGGACTGGAGGCGACTGACTGGCGTGCGGCAGAGATCGCCCGCAGGAACGAATTGGATATGGTTCGTCGCAGCCAAAGGTCAAAGCAAAGTTGCCATCCGAGTCTTGACTCGCATCCGAGGTCCGTTGGGGGGTGGTTGTCTTCATGAAGCTTTCTATCTGGTTGCCTGCGGTGCTACTGTGTCTTTCGATCGTTCCTGCATCCGGTGCCGCGCAGACGCCGCCCGTCAATAACACGCCGCAGCAGCTCGCCAGCGACCCGGGCCAGTTCCTGCGCTTCGCCCAGCAGCAGAATGGCCTGCACGACCTGACTGCCCCCTGGCATGTACGAGCCACCTGGCAACTGCTCGATGCCAAGGGAAAGCCGGTGCAGCAGGGCACCTGGGAGGAGTGGTCGGCGGGCCCACACCAGTGGGAGAGGATCAGCGACGCTCCTGACTTCAAGGAGACGATCTGGAGGACGCCGCAAGGGAGCTTCTCTCTGAAGGAGCGTGGGGAACTGCATTGGGTTGAGGCGCTGGTGGGGCAGATGGTGCTCCAACCCATCCATCTTGCGAGGCGCCCGGACGGGGCTCAACCGAAGGCAGTAGCTCTTCGGAAGAACGGTGTGGCGTTGGATTGTTTAGTCCCCCCCCCGGCGCAGAACCGACCTCACCGACCCCGGAGTACTGGTTTGGGGACGGTATCGCGGCGCTGCGAACCAGGAGTAATCCTGTGCTGCAGATCGTTCTGAACTCTATCGTGAAGTTTCAGGGGCGCTATCTGGCCAGACATATCTATGTGGCGCGCATCGGCATGCCGGCGATTGACATTCATCTGGATACGATTGACGTGCCGTCCCCGCCCTCGGAGGGTCAGACCGCTCCCCCACCCCAGGCGAAGCTCGAAGCGCCCCCTACACCGCTGGCCGGAGTGGTAAAGCCGGAGAGACGGATCCTTTTTAAGCAGCCGAGCTATCTCCCTCTTGCGCTGCAAATGCACACTGAGGGCACAGTTGTGCTGTGGGGAATCATCGGGAAAGACGGCGGCGTTCACAACCTGTAAGTGGAGGGAGGAAGCCCGGTCTTCCAGGCGTCCGCCCTCGAAGCAACGAAGACCTGGAGGTACGAGCCGTATCTGATCAATGGGACGCCAGAGGTTGTACCCACCGAGATTCTTGTGTACTTTGTCATCCACTGACCACTGGCCAGCAAGATATACCTCTGCAATCCTCCGCGGAAGTTTTGCGGCCAATAGCATTTGGGTACAGCCGGATCCCTCAGGACCGTTGTGACCTGTCTGTGCATCGCGCGTGCAGCATCAGGCTACTCCAGCGAACGGACCTTCCGGTACCGTACCGTCCCAGGATCATCTCCCTGGCCGACGCAGCTCATTCCGCAGCGCTGCATCACCTTGATCGACTCTGGCACATACAGATAAGTCTGCGCGCTCACCGAGCGCACGCCCTCCTGGGTCAGGAGCCAGTCAACCAGGGTACGCGCCGCAGCGGTCGCGTACCCCCGGCGTTGGAACGCCGGCAAGGTGGAATACCCAATCTCCACATCTCCATAGGCTCGCGGAAAGCCTCCGATGGCCCCCACCAGCGTGCGCGGCCGACCCAGACCGCCGTCCAGCACGACGTAGCGATGCCAGCCGAAGCTCTCCGGCCACTCGTCATACTGCTTCTGGATGATCTTGTGGACAGGCGGTTCCCACTCCGCCGGAGGCCACTCCTCGGTGAGTCTGGCCCGCAGCAGCGTTCCCAATCTGCCTGCATCGGCATCGTGCTCGGCCAGCAGCATCTCGGGGGTGATCGCGGCCAGACGCAGGCAGCCAGCCTTCAATTCGGCGATGCGCCCCGGCTTTGGCTGAAGGCCAAGCACAGCGCCCCATTGCATGAAATCAATCAATCAGCATCCTCCGCCGGTACTGTCCGGCTCCGGGCCAACTTCTGATCCTGAAGCTGCTTCTCAGCCAACTGCTCCAACTGCCGTCGCCAGTCCAGATCTTCTACAAATCCGCGCGAACTGCGCCACTCATCCTGCACCTTCACAAACAACTCCAGAAAGACCCTGGTGCCCAGCAGAGCCTCAATCTCCTTGCGCGCCAGGCTCCCGATCCGCTTGAGCATCGCGCCCTGCTTGCCGATCAGAATCGCCTTCTGGCCCGCGCGCTCGCAGTAGATCGCTGCCGTCATCCGGGTGACGGGGAGCTTTCCATCGCGTCCTTTGCGCAGCGAGGCCGGTTCCTCGAAGCGCTCGATAACGACCGCGGTGGCGTAGGGAACCTCTTCCCCGGTCAATAGCAGAATCTTCTCACGAATGATCTCCGCGGCAAGAAATCTTTCCGGCTGATCCGTCAACTGGTTCTTCGGAAAGTAACGCTGCCCCTCCGGGAGATACTTCACCACCGTATCCAAGAGCAGCTCCAGCCCATCCCGCTTCTTTGCCGAGATCGGAATCACATCGGCAAACGGGTGCAGCGATCTCCAGTGCTCGATCAGCGGTAGCAGCGCCCTTCTGGGCACAGCGTCAATCTTGTTCAGCGCCAGGATCACCGGGCACTCCACCTTCCGGATCAGTTGCAGCGCAAAGTCATCTTCGGCCCGGGACAGCTCTCTGCGGCGCTGCCCCGGAGTGGTGGAGTGGTGCACAGGGCTGAGCGGCGCGGCCTGGGCAGCCTCCCCGTCAGACAGGGTTTGTGACTCCAGCTTTCCCTCCTGCCGGCTGGTCAGCCGATGCGTAGCGTCCACCAGAAAGACCACCACATCACGAGCCTCCAGCGCATCATGCACCTCCTGCATCATGCGCTTATCGAGTTGCGTCTCCGGCTTATGCACCCCTGGCGTATCCACCAGCACTACCTGCGCGGCAGGCCGGCCGGGATCGCCTTTGGCCTTCTTGCGCAGAGGAAGCTCCAGAACGCCCTGGATGCGGGTCCGGGTGGTCTGCGGCTTGTGCGTCACAATCGCCAGCTTCTGCCCCAGCAAGGCATTCAGCAGCGTCGACTTGCCTGCATTCGGGCGGCCAATGATCGAAACGAAACCAGTACGAAGTCCCATCTCCCTATGATGACACCGTATGCGGCTCTCTGCCCCCGGATGCAGAGCGAAGATTGCGCCCGACCCCTGAGGCACAGCGGCCAACTGCGGGAGGGTCTAAGCTACCGCGCCGCCGGCCGGATACCCTGTGACGCCCACCCTGACCCGCTCTACCCTCCGGTCCGTCGAGGCCAGAACCTCCAGGCGCAGCGGTCCATCCTCCACCACCTCTCCAGGCAGCGGAATGTGGCCGGCCATCTCACTGACCAGCCCGCCGACCGTGGTTGCCTCATACTTCATCAGCAGTTGTGCCAGGGACTGCTCCGCCTCGTGCTCCTCCATCTCGGCCGCATCCTGTTCCTCATCGCCCACACTCTCCGCCGCATCCGCGTTCTCACTCGACTCTCCGAGCAACTCGCGCAGCCGCGCTACCTCAAAGCTTCCGGGAACGATCCAGGCGCCCTCCGGTTCGGCGACCGGAGCCTCTCCATCGGTGTCCGTGTCATGCTCGTCTTCGATCTCGCCCACGATTGCTTCAATCAGGTCTTCGATGGTCACCAGCCCCGCAACTCCGCCGTACTCATCGATCACAATGCCCATATGCTGCTTCTGCTGCTGCATCTCGCGCAGCAGTTCGTTTACCTTCTTGGTCTCCGGAATGAATAGCGCGGGGCGTTGCAGCTCAGCCACCGTCATTCGAGCGGCGTCCGTATCCTTGACGCCCAGCAGATCGCGAGCGAAGGCTACTCCGGTGATGCGGTCCAGAGTGTCCCCGTACACCGGCACACGCGAGAAGTTATGCGCATTGACCTCCGCAGTGAACTGCTCCAGCGATGTCCTTCCGGAGACGGCAAACATCTCCGGACGAGGGGTCATCACCTCGCGTACCACCTTGTCGCCAAACTCGACCACGCTGCGCACCAGTTCGCGGTCCTCTTCGTCCAGCACGCCCTCCTCTTCACCCGCCTCGAGCAACGCATCCATGGCCTCGTCGGGGTTCTCCGCGTGCTCCACCTCCGCCTCCGCCAGGCCCGCAATCGAGAGCAGCAGCCCAATGACCAGCGTCAACGGCATCACCAGATAAAACAGCAGACGAACCAGCCACGCGATCCTGGCGATCCACTCGCCGGCGGTCTTGGTGAAGAAGATCTGCGGCAGCAGGCGGTCAAAGACCAGCAGCGCCAGCAGCAACTCAAAGACCGTCCGCGCGATCTCCGCCGGGCTCTCTCCGATCTTGCCCTGGAGTTGGATGGCCAGCAGAAACACCAGAGCTCCCAAGGCGATCTGCCGCAGAACGGAGGCCGCCATCGCCGACGACTGCCGGCTGAGATTGAGTTTGGGTTCTACGCCCCGCTCCCAGGCATCGATGTTCTCCGTATACTCTCGAGCGAGAAACTTTCCCATCTCGAAGTAGATCCGGTCCACATACGCCGCAAGCGCAAGCAGGCACAGCAGCAGGAGCACCAGCAGATCGTATCCGCTGATCATGCCCGCACCCGGGAGGACTTCGCCTTCGCCTTCGCCTTTGCCTTCGCCTTCGTCTTTGTCCTTGCCCTGAGGGCAGCCTTCTCTGCCCGCGCGATCAGCCCATCGGGCAGCCCCAGTCTGGTGCGCAGCCGGCCTTCGCGCGCAGCCATCGCTCCGTCGTCGGTCTCGTGATCCATCCCGGAGAGATGCAGCATCCCATGCAACAGAAGGATACGGACCTCGTCTCGCAGCGAGTGCCCATGTTCGTCAGCCTGACGCCGCGCCGTATCGAGCGAGATCGCCAGATCCCCGGCGTACTCCGCGGCAACCTCCGTGGCGGAGGGGAAGCTCAGCACATCGGTGGCCTTGTCCTTACCCCGGAACTGGCGGTTGAGCCGCCGCAGCGTCCTGTCGTCCGCCAGCAGCACATCCACCACCCCCTTTAGCCCGGCTGCAGCCTGCGCCGTGCGCAGAAACCGTGTCAGCCCGGCCCGGGACAATCCGAGCGCCTTCCAGGCGGCCGCATCACCAACAGACTCACTGCCGGCTTCCCTGGCAGCCGGCTCTCGAGGAGGTTCCAGAGTTATCATGCTTGCTCCGATGCTATCGCATCCAGAGTCGCGTAGAGGCGTTCACCGCACAGATGATCCAGCAAGGGTGAAACCTCCCCAGCGTCTGCGACAAGAGGATTGAACGCCTCGCCCGCACCCTGCTGGCGCGCACCGATCGTTGAACCAACAGCATCCATTCGCCAGCGCCCGACACCACGCCCGTCCAGCGGTGTGGCCAGCGTTCGTCGATCGTGCGATCCGGGAAGACCTATTGCGGATGCAGCACTCGCTTTTGCGGCTCTTCCACCTCGATGGCGAGGGGAACACCGTCCACGGCGAGCGGCAGTTGTTCGGCCCGGTCATAGGTGTCATAGGCACGCACGATACGCTGCACCAGATGGTGCCGGACCACATCCACGTCCTCGAAGTGACAGAACCGGATGCCCTCCACGCCATCGAGCACCCTCAGGGCCTCCAGCAACCCGCTCCGCTTGGGAGTGGGCAGATCGCACTGCGAGAGATCACCGGTGATGACCGCCTTGGACTGGTTGCCCATGCGGGTGAGGAACATCTTCATCTGTTCACCGGTGGTGTTCTGGGCCTCATCCATGATGATGAATGCATCATGGAGGGTGCGTCCGCGCATAAACGCCAGGGGCGCAATCTCAATCACGTTGCTCTCCAGCATCTTGTCCACCTTGGCCGGGTCCAGCAGATCATAGAGGGCGTCGTAGAGCGGCCGCAGATACGGATCGACCTTCTCCTGCAGGCTCCCTGGGAGGAAGCCCAGGCGCTCGCCAGCTTCTACCGCCGGCCGGACCAGGATGATCCGGGAGACCTTCTTCGCCAGCAGCGCGCTGACGGCCATCGCCACGGCCAGGTAGGTCTTGCCGGTGCCGGCCGGGCCCAGTCCAAAGACCATGTCATGGGTCTCAATGGACTCCACATACCTTCTCTGATTGGGGCTGCGCGGCTGCACCGCGCGCTTGGCACCGATGGCACGCTGCTTGCCGCTCTCCACCAACCCGCGCAAGGTCACCGCTGGATCTGCCACCACCATCTTCAGCAGCGCATTCAGTTCGCCGTTATGGGGGTGCACACCAAGCCTTCGAAGCTGTTCGAAGTCGGTGAAGATTCCCTCCACCCGGGCCACCGCCGCAGCCTCTCCCATCAGATGAATACTCTCCGACCGCAGATCGATCTGTACGCCCAGCCCATCTTCCATCAGACGAAGATTCTCGTCGCGCGTGCCATACAACGGCTCAATTCCAGGGGTGAGATTCAGAGTTTTTTTGACCAAGTAGGAGCCTGACCTCCGTCAGGAGATTGCAAGGAGAGAGCATTTCGCCTCTCGATGTTGGATGCGGGGAAGAGAGCACCGACTCTATATCGCCCTATGCGACACCGCCCAGCGGAGCGCCGGAGTCTCACAGCAGCCAGGCGGGGCCTCGCATACTGGATAACGACCGGATTGGCTAGCATTGCCAATAGAGTATCGATCTTGCCCCAGAGAGTACCGCCGCACGGCTCTTCGCGTCAAGGCGCAAGAGATGAATTTGAACCATGGACCGCACCCGGTTCCACCAGGCGGGGTGCAGCATGCGCGCCGGTTCATTGACCCTCCGTGCGCAAATACCGTAGAATCAAAGCTGCAGAGGAGTGGCTGCACTGCTCGCCCCCGTCTTCAGGACGAGGAGCGGCACCAGCTTCCGGTCTGCATCCCATTTTCCCGCGTAACCCACCTCCTTATCAGATGCTCCGCATCTTCAGGGTAGCCGGCTATCCAGGGCAAAAAGAAAAGAGTCTCGCATCATGGCAAATCACGTCTCATCGCTCAAGCGCGCCCGTCAAACCGTAACCAGGACGGCCATCAACCGCGCCAACCGTTCCAAGCTGCGCAGCAGCCTCCGCTCCATGCGCGAGGCCCTGGCCGCCGGCGACAAGAGCACGCTCGCCGGCGCTTACCGCTCCACCGTCTCGGTGCTGGACAAGAGCGTCCAGAAGGGCGTTCTGCACAAGAACACCGCCAACCGCTACAAGGCCCGCCTGAACGCCCGCGTCAAGGCAGTGGTCACCAAGACCGCCTGAAGGCTGCACTTACAAGAAACTTGCAGGACAAGAACGACCCAGGAGGCCAGCCGCGTGCTGGCCTCCTCGCTTTTGAATCGCTCCCCGGCACACCTGGTGAAGGAACCTCCACGCTCCGGTCCGCGTACACTACTCCTGCAAAGACTTCCTTTGCCAGGGACAGTTCTGTCTCCATGGCCACCCGCAAGCCTCGCTCCTGCTCGACGGGAGCGGAGAGCCCTTTACTTGGAGTCCGCTTGATGAACATCTTTCGCCTGCACCATCCAGCCCGACCGCACGGCAAGGCCTTCGGCCTTACACTCAGCCTGACGCTCTTCGCGCTTCCCTTTACCGTCCTGACGCTTCCCCTAGCCAGCGCGGCGCAGTCTCCCGGTGCAGCCACGCCAGCCAAAAGCACATCGGCACCAGGCAACTCGACCCCCAACGCCCCAAACACTTACCACCTTGCTCCGGCGTTCGACCTCTCCTCCATGAATACGGCGGTGGACCCCTGCGATGACTTCTACAAGTTTGCCTGCGGCAACTACGCTGCTCACAATCCCATCCCCGCGGACCAGCCCGCGGTGAATCAGTTTGAGACTCTCTATAACGTTACGACCCAGGAGCTGAACGGAATCCTGACCCAGTACGCCGCTCCCAGCCCGTCCCGGACCCCTAACCAGCAGAAGATCGGGGACTATTATGCCGCCTGCATGAACACGGAGCGCATCGACAGCCTGGGACTGAAGCCCCTGCAGCCGCTGCTGCAGCAGATCGACACGGTGACAAGGGCCAACCTTCTCTCCCTGACCGGCGAACTCCAGAACATGGGCGTCAATGTGTTCTTCGGGTTCGGCGAGGAGCAGGATTACAAGGACTCCAGCAAGCAGGTAGCGCTTGCCGATCAGGGCGGCCTGGGCCTGCCTGAGCGTGACTACTATACCCGTACCGGAGCCAAAGACAAGCAGATCCGCGATGAATACGTCCAGTTCGTCGCCAAGATGCTCACGCTCTCCGGCGAAGCCCCGGCCACGGCCCAGAGTGACGCCGAACATATCCTGGACTTTGAGACCCGGCTCGCCCTCGCCTCTCTCACCGACACACAGCGCCGCGACCCGGAGACCATCTACCATCCTCAGACCCTGACGACCTTCGAGGCGAGTGTGGCTCCCCTGGACTTCGCTCAGTTTTTGACTGCGGATAAAGTGCCCAGCATCACCTCCCTGGTAGATGCCAGCCCGGCGTTCTTCCCCGCCATGGCGACCGCAATCAAGGAGACGGACCTCACCACCCTCCGCGCCTACATGCGCTTCCATCTTCTGAGCACCTTTGGCAGTGAACTGCCCCACCCCTTCGATGCGGAAAACTTCCACTTCTATGGCACTGAACTGGAGGGCGTACCCACCCAGCGCCCACGCTGGAAGCGCTGTTCCTCAGCCGTAGACGCCACCCTGGGCGAAGCCCTCGGACAGGTCTACGTAGAACACTACTTTGCCGGCGACAGCAAGCAGAAGACCCTCCAGATGGTGCATGACATTGAGGCCGCCATGGACCAGGACATCGACACCCTGGACTGGATGAGCCCCGCTACCAAGGTCCGCGCCAAGGAGAAGCTCCACGCGGTCACCGACAAGATCGGCTATCCGGACAAGTGGCGCGACTACAGCAAGCTGGTGATCTCTCCTACCAACGCCCTGGAGAACGCGGAGCGCGCCAGCGCGTTCGAGACCAACCGCGAGTTGAACAAGATCGGCAAGCCCGTCGACAAGAACGAGTGGGGTATGACGCCGCCCACCATCAACGCCTACTACGACCCCAGCATGAATGACATCAACTTCCCCGCCGGGATTCTGCAGCCGCCATTCTATGATCCGCACGCCGGCCTGGCCGTGAACTATGGGCACATCGGCGCCGTGATCGGCCATGAGCTGACCCATGGCTTTGACGATGAGGGCAGGAAGTTCGACGCCAACGGAGATCTCTCCGACTGGTGGACAGCGGCGGACCTCTCCGGCTTTGAGGCCCGCACCGGTTGCCTGGCCAATGAGTACGGCAGCTTTGTGGCCGTCCCCGGAGCCACCCCCAAGGACAACGTCATGGTGAACGGCAAGCTCACGCTGGGTGAGAACACCGCGGACAACGGAGGTTTGGTGCTGGCCTTTATCGCCTACCTGAACCGGGCTCGCGAGAATGGTGTCGACATCCACAGGAAAGTGGACGGCTACACCGGCCCACAGCGCTTCTATATCGCCTTTGCCCAGAACTGGTGCGAGAACGTCCGTCCGGCGGCGGTTCGGGAGCAGGTCCTGACCGACCCCCACTCCCCGGCCCACTTCCGGGCCAATGGAGCCATCGTCAACCAGCCCGGCTTTGCCTCTGCCTTCGGCTGCAAGAAGGGTTCACCCATGGTTCCAGAGAAGAACTGCCGGGTCTGGTAACCGGGCAAGCTGAACCATTGGGCCGACGAACCGGCATGCTTGGTGGAGACAACTCTGCTGCGCACGGTCGGTTCGTCGGCACCTTCGTCTCTGGCACCTTCGTCGGCTAATGCGAAAATGGGATCTGTGTCCATCCGTGGAAAGCATCGATCTCTCGGCTTTCTGGCTGCGTTTCTGGCCAGCTGTTTCTGGGGTTGCGGCTTCTTCTTCGGAAAGATCGCGCTGAGCGAGATGAACGTCGGCGCCATGGTCTTCTACCGCTTCGCCTTTGCAACCCTGGGTCTTCTTCCGCTGCTGCTCTCGCACCGCCCCAGCTTCAACGCCGCCGAGTGGCGGCTGCTTCTCTTCTCTGCCCTGCTGGGGGTTCCGCTTCAGTTCCTATTTCAGTTCAAGGGCCTGTCCCTGACCACGGTCTCGCACGCCGCGCTGATGGTAGGAGCCATGCCGGTGATCCTGGCCGTTGGCGCCACACTCTTCGCCAAGGAGCGCCTCAGCGGAGCCGGCTGGGCTGCTCTGGCCATCTCCACCCTGGGCGCAACTCTGGTGGCACTGGGCGGATCGCACCATCCCTCCTCCGCGGGCGCTGGTCATCCTTCCGGCTCCGGCCCGACGCTGGGCGGGGACCTGCTGGTGATCCTCTCCCTCTTCATCGCCCTGTTCTGGATCCTCTTCAACAAGCGTCTGATGGAAGAGCATGACCATGTGGTGGTCACCGCCTACGGCATCGCCACCGGCACCCTGATGCTCGCCCTGTACGTGCCGCTGGCCTACGGCATACCGCCGCTGCACGGCGTCTCGCTGAAGGCCTGGGCAGCACTGGCTGCCAGCGGCCTGCTCTGCACGGCTGCCACCACGTTGCTCTGGAACTGGGGCATGACCCAGGTTCCGGCCTCGCAAGCCGGCGTCCTGCTGAATATGGAGCCTCTCATCGGATCCATTCTCGGGGTCTTCGTCCTCCATGAGCATCTTGGATCTTCCGCCTGGCTGGGAGGGGCGTTGATTCTGGTAGCTGCGATCGCACTTACAACCCGCGCCAACACGCCGGTGGAAGATCCCGCCATGGTCTGAGCGGCGTGGGTAGCGCGGATTGTGGTGAGATGCTGTCCATCGAGAACCTCCACTGTACCGATCCGAACAACGTCTCGCTGCAGGCTTTGTCTCAACAGGTGCTGTTGCTGGCTCCTCGACGCAGAGATGCCATGCCGGTCGAAGAGCGGAGCGAGGTGCTGGCTGGCGCACTGGCGCTGCGGAACAGCAACACATCTGGGACGCCGAATGACCGGTTCTTATTCAGACTCCTGGAGGCGTTTTGAAATGCGTTTGCCCTGTACGCTCCATCCGTCGGGGTTGGATTTATGAAGTTGCGAAGCGAATTGGAACATCTCTATTTCACTTCACGACGTGAAATGATTTATTGCGCTGTATGGACAGAATTAAGCCGCGTTGGTTTGCCAACAATCCCAACACCGCCATGCGCGTTTGGCCAGTCACGGTCTTGACCGGAGCCCGGCAGACCGGGGTAACTCCCGCTTGGATTTGACCGCAAATTGCCCCTCCAGATTGGTGCCCGGAGGGGGACTTGAACCCCCACGGCCGGTTAAGGCCTGCGGATTTTAAGTCCGCTGTGTCTGCCGATTTCACCATCCGGGCGCTGGTGTGGCTCTCGCTCTATCGTATCTGGTTCCAGCGCGGCTTGGAATGCTGTTTCCGAGACATGGAACCAGACCGCGATGAACTGCGTATCCGCTCAAAGTTTCAGCTTCGGCTGTAGGCTCCGCGGACCAGACCATGCCTCTCTACGAGATCTTTCGCCAGACGATCGCGGCCCTCTGGGCCACCAAGCTGCGCAGCTTCCTGACCATGTTCGGCATCGTCTGGGGCATCAGCTCCGTGATTCTGCTGGTGGGCCTTGGCATCGGCTTTGGTATCGACCAGCAAAATCGACTCCGCTCCATCGGCACAGACATCGCCATCTGCTTCAACGGCAAGACCGCCATGCCCTACCAGGGCTACGCCGCCGGTCGCCCGATCTCCCTGACTGTGGACGACGCAATCGCCATCAAGGAGGGCGCTCCACTGGTAAAACGCGTCTCGCCGGAAGTGAGCCGGACGGTGACCGAGGTGAGCCGCTGGAACGCCGCCAGCCGCACCGTCCGCGGCGTCTGGCCAGAGTACCAGCAGTTCCGCTCACTGCACGTGGAGCAGGGACGGCGGATGAACGCAGAGGATGAGAGCAGCGGTGCACGCGTGGTCATCCTGGGCGCAGAGTCCAACCGCCAACTGTTTCCGGGCAAGCCGACCATCGGGGAGTCCCTCTCCATCGCCGGGTACCCCTACACCGTGATCGGCGTGCTGGCCGCCAAAGAACAGAATGGCAGCTACGGCTCCGGACCGGACAACTCGCAACTCTTTGTTCCCTTCTCCGCCATGGAACGGGACTTTCCTCCCAACGAGAAGGGCGACCTGCGCGGTAACGTCAATAACATCGTGGTCCAGCCAGTTTCCCCAAAACTGCACGTTGCCGCGCTGCGTGAGGTGCGGCAGATTCTGGGCGCACGGCACCACTTTGACCCCACCGACCTGGACGCGGTGTGGGTATGGGATACGCTGGAGGACGCGCAGTTCCTGGATAACATCTTCCATGCCATGACGGTGTTCTTTGCCGCAGTCGCCCTGCTGACACTGGCGCTGGGAGGCATCGGGGTGATGAACATTATGCTGGTTGCCGTCTCCGAGAGGACGCGCGAAATAGGCGTGCGCAAGGCCCTGGGAGCGACCGCGGTGGACATCCGGCGTCAGTTTCTGGCCGAGTCCGCGATTATTACCCTGGTGAGCGGAACCATCGGCCTGCTCTTCGGCGTGGGCATCATCGTCACTCTGCGCCTTCTCCCTATGCCGCCGATTCTGCCTCACCCGGTGCTCTCCGCGACAGCGATCATCTCCTCCCTGATTACCCTGACTGCGATCACCCTGAGCGCGGGGACATATCCTGCGCTCAGGGCAGCAAGCCTTACCCCCATCGAGTGTCTGCGCACCGACTAGTTTCTGCATGAATCTCTCTGAAGCATTAAACGAATCCGTGGAATCCCTGCAGCGCAACCGCCTGCGATCTGGCCTGACGATGCTGGGCATCGTGTGGGGGCTGGCGACGGTGGTGCTGCTGCTGAGCTATGGCAAGGCCGTGGGCAGCGCGGTGATGGAGGGGTTCCTTGGCTTTGGCGATAACGTGATCATGGTCTGGGGGGGCCAGACTTCACTGCAGGCAGGGGGGGAGCGATCTGGGCGCAAAATTCACCTCCGGGATGGAGACATGGAGGCGATCCGCGATTCTCTGCCGTTCCTGAAGGCCGTCTCCCGCGAGACCGATGACGCCTTCAGCGTGAAGTACGGCCCCAAGGTGGTACTGATCCAGTCCAAGGCCATCGATCTGCCCTATGGGCCCATGCGGCGGCTGGACGTTGCGCAGGGCCGTTACTTTGAGCCCGATGACTTTACTCAGCATCGCCAGGTAATTATCTTCGGACCCCATGCAGCACAGAAGTTGTTCAACGGCTATCCGCCAATAGGCGAGGTGGTGGAGGTAGAGGGGCAGCCGTTTACCGTGATCGGCGTTCTGCGCAACAAGATTCAGGACTCCTCCAACAACGGTCCGGACAACGAAAACATCTTCATCCCGTTTGACACCATGCGGACCCTGCGCCAGCAGCGCGACCCGGGCTCCATCGTCTTCCAGCCGTCTTCCGCGGCGCTGCATCTGCGCGCGCTGCAGGCGGTGCGGACGGTGCTGGCGCAGCGCCACCACTTCAACCCGGCGGACACCAAGGCCATCAACTCCTGGGACACGATTGAAGACGGCAAACAGATTGTCCAGTTCTCCATTGGGCTGCAGGTGCTGCTGGGCATTATCGGTGCGATGACGCTGGCCGTAGGTGGCGTGGGAGTGATGAACATCATGCTGGTCTCCGTAACCGAACGCACTCGCGAGATCGGCCTCATGAAGGCCCTCGGGGCGCGCCGAGGCGAGATACTCTCCCAGTTCCTGCTGGAGGCGCTGGTGCTTACCTTCCTTGCCGGGCTGGTGGGAGCTCTGGTCTCTGTGGCGACTACCTGGCTGATACCGCCCATGCCGCTCTACTCCGCGCTATACCAGACAGCCAACCACGACGGAGACATCATTCTGCACGCTTCGTTTGGCGTGATGTTGGCATCGTTTCTGATTCTGGGTGTGGTGGGCATCGCCAGTGGCCTGCTGCCCGCGATCCGCGCTGCAAGGATGGATCCGGTGACAGCCCTGCGCCATGAAGGATGAGCCCGGCAGAGGTGAGGGCTACACTCGTGCGAACCAAGGTATCGGACCCTGCAATCCCACATCTCCCAAACAACGAGATGTGGCGTGACTGACACCTGCATTCTGGAAGGGAACGACTTCTTGACGCGCGTCGGAACCTGCGAGGGATGGATTCTTCAGGGAAGGTCGGCCGGAGAGTTGGAGGCGCTCCGCGCGCCGGAGGCTGGCTGCGCGGACGTCTGATAGATCTGGCGATAGAGCGCGCGATTGCGCAGAATCGCTTCGACATAGTTGCGCGTCTCGCTGTACGGAATCGACTCCACCCACTCCGCTATGTCCTGATAGTTGCCGAGCGCGATCCAGCGGCGCACCGGAGTGTCCCCGGCATCGTAGGCCGCCAGAGCGTACTCCACCTGGCCACCGTACTCGTTGATGGAGCGACGCAGATCCTGCGTTCCCAGTCGCAGGTTGACCGCCGGGTCCAGAAGTTCGCTGGTGGTGAAGCGCCGTTGGCCATCGCTTCTGGACAGCGACCTGCCCACAGATGGAAGCAACTGCATGAGGCCGTAGGCCTTCATGGGACTGACGGCGGCGGGGTTGAACTCTGATTCCTGACGGATGAGTGCGGCGACAAGGTAAGGATCCAGACCTTCGGCCACAGCATCGCTCTGCAGCGTCTGCCAGAAGGGGCGCGGCAGCAGCAGATGCCAGTAGACGATGGGAACGTCCTGCACCGGCAGGGAGAAGAAAGGAATATCGCTTCGCTTCATGGCGCGCAGCGCACGGTCGCTCTCTCCAAAGCTCGAATAGATCTCCGCCTCAGCCAGCGCTCCCCATTGGACGGATGTGGCACTGAGTTGAATCTCCGGCCGGATGTACTCGTTCAACGCCGCATTGGCCAGGAGTCTGGCCTTGATGAGGTGAGGATCGTTCTCTGGAAGCTCGCCGGTCAGCTCCGGATCCTCCACCACGGGGACGTACGCCAGGGCTGGAGCCGGAGCGACCTGCGCCCCGAGCCCGGCCGACCCGGCGGCGAGATGATCCATCCGCTGCCGGGCCAGAAGCGCGTAGTAGCTGCTCACATAGGTGGCGCTGAGCCGTCTGTAGTAGTTCAACGCCTGGCCAGGGTCGCGCTCGGCCTCTTCATAGAGGCGGCCTCGCCAGTACAGGGCCCCCGGCGTCTCGGAGCCGGCTGGATCCTGCATGATCTGCTCATCCATCAGCCGCTCGGCATCGTCGTACCGCCGCAGGCGGTAGCTGAGCCAGGCGGCGTGCCAGTGGGCCCGAGGCGCATAGGTACTGCTGGGGAACCGCTGCACCAGCGCAAGGTCATCCTGGATCGCCTGCAGATCCTGCTGATGCAGAAGAAACATGTTTCCACCGGAGTAGAGGGCCTCTTCCAGCCATCGACTATGGGGATACTGCGCTTCGAGCCGCTGCACCAGGGCGTCTTGTTGACCGGTATCTCCGTCGTACCGGGCCAGTTCCGACTGCAAATAGATCTTCAACGCAGCGCTATCGTCCCCGGTGACCGGCAGGCGTTCCACCCGGCTGCGGGTGAGCCGGCCCAGGCGCAGGTCGCAGACCGCGATGTAGATCTCCAGAGCGTCTCGATCCGACTGGCTGAGATCTCTGCCGCTCCCTTGCAGCCCCCTGTACTCCTCTTCTGCCTGCTCATAGCGCCGGGCGTTGAAGAGCGCATCGGCGTGCTGCTTGCGCTCGGCAGCGGAGAAGGGGGTGTTCATCAGCGCCATCTGGGTTCTGGCATCGACGGCCTGGAGGCTGAGTGGATCGCCCAGATAGATGCCGCGATAGAGTTCCGCGGCCCGTTGGATCTGGTCACCAGCCTGATAAGCCTTGGCCAGTGCGAGACGGAAGGCAACCAGGCGGCCCTCGGCTCCGGCGGCGAGCGGCTGCAGGACGGCAAGAGCGCCGTGGGTATCGGAGCCCGCCAGATACGCCTGGGACAACAGGATGGGAGCCAGCGGGTCAAAGATGCTGTCCGGATGGCGAGCGGCGAAGCCGATAAGCAGCGGGATCGCAACCTGGGGTTGATTGGCAGCGATGGCGGCCTGCGCCTCAAGGTACTCAGCATAGTCATCCAGCGCCGCCCCGGCCCGGCTCGCCTGGCGAAAGGCATCTTCGGCCTGGGGGTAACGGTGGTTCACCATCAAGGCATGGCCAACCGCCAGATCTGCGGAGGCTGCGGCTTCACCGTGGTGGGAGGCAGCGTAGCTCTGGACACCGGCGATAGCCGCCGGGGTAGGATCCGCCATCAACTGCTGCGCCATGGGGCGCAGATCCGTGGAGGCAAGGAAGGCGCGATGCAGCCTGCGGCTCTGTGGAGTGGGTCGGGGCGCATGCATCTGCCGGCCACGACTGCCAATCTGCCGGCTTCGGGCTGTTCGGCCCGCGGCGCGAGAGGCGGTCGAGGACCGGCCGCTTCTCCGTTCCGCTGTCTTGCGCCGGATGGCGGTCTTGCCGCGCGACGATCCGTGAATGGCCTTCTTCTTCCCGGCAGGCTTGCCGGGGGGGGAACTCTGGGTAGAGCCCGTTGCGACGGTTCCGGCACGGCTTACTCCTGCCATATCCGCTGCCGGGTTCGCTGCGCTCTGCGCAGCGGCTGCCACCGCGGTGAGCCGCCAGCCCAAGAAAAGTACCCCAATCCAGTTCAGCCCCAGCTTCTTCACGCCAAATCCCATCTCTAAGACAGTTTAAGACGACCCCGGCGCCCGAGTTTCCACACACCCTCCGGCAGACGAACCTCTGGAATTAATGGCCCGGCAGCTCAAGGCGCCCTGCCGGTTCACGCCACCCGATAGAGTCGAGGTGGCGCAGAGCCTTGTAAAGGCTCTGATCCGCTCCTGTAAACTAGAGCCATATGGCACTCCAGACTACATCCGCTGCGAAAGATCCGCAGCATCCCATCGAATACGCCCCCGTAGCCGAGGCGCAGACGGAGATCAGCCCGGATGTGGCTCTGGTGGAGAGGGCGCAGGCCGGCGATTCGGCAGCCTTTGAGCAGCTTGTCACACAGTATGAGCGACAGATCTTTCGGACGGCTCTGCATATCACCCAAAATCGGGAGGATGCCGAGGATATCACCCAGGATGTCTTCTTCAAGGCCTTCCAGAAGCTGCATCAGTTTCAGGGCAACTCCAAGTTCTCCACCTGGCTGGTGCGCATTGCGGTGAATGAGAGCCTGATGCGACTACGCAAACGCAAGTCGTCCAAAACCGTCTCCATGGATCAGGATGTCGAGACCGACGAGGGATCGATCCCCCGGGACTTTGCCGAATGGCGGCCGAATCCGGAGCAGAACTACTCCCAGACCCAACTCGCCGAGATCCTGCGCAAGACCATTGCCGGGCTTCCACCAGGTTTCCGAACCGTTTTTACCCTTCGCGACATCGAAAACTTGTCGACGGAAGAGACCGCCGCTGCGCTCGGGCTGAGCGTACCTGCTGTCAAGTCAAGGTTGCTGCGTGCACGCTTGCAGTTGCGTGAACGTCTCAGCCGATACTTTCGGCAAAACGAGGCAACAAAGTGAACTGCACAGAATTTCTCGCCAAACTCACCGACTACTTCGACGGACAGATTGATCCGTCTCTTCTGGCCGAGGTGAAAGCCCATCTGGGCACCTGTCACCATTGTGAGGTGGTGGTAGACACCACCCGCAAGACCATCGATGTCTATCGCGGCGCCGCGTCCTACGAGTTCCCGGAAGAGTTAGCCTGCCGGCTGCGCGCCGCGGTGATGGAACGCTGCCGCGCTACAGGAAAGCTGCCCGATATCAAGCTGAAGGGATCTGAGAAGCCGGCCGGGAACTGAGTCCCGGCCCCAGGGTTTGAGCCGCACGGCAGAGGGGCGCTGGTGCCGGCTATTTGACGACCTGCTGGAAGAGCGGAGACTGCAGGAGTCCGGCGAACTGGCTGTCGGTGGAGGAGTAGGAGACCGTGAGTACGCCGCCACTGGAATTAATGGAGGTATTGCTGAGCGCGTCCTTCTCCTGCGATGTTCCCGAAGCCTCCTTCATGAGAGCCACTCCCTTCAGGATGGTCGCAGCGGTGGCTGCGGTCATGGTGCTTCCCATATCCACGGTCATATTGAACCGGACGCCGTTGCTGAAGTCCATGGTGTAGTTGGCGTCCTTCATCTGGTTCTTGACCGTGTCATAGTCCTCCAGGCCTGACGCCGATCCCAGCACACTCTTCATCATGGTCTGGGTGCCCTTCTGATCCAGGATGCTCCATACCGCTTCGGCGTCGATCGCCGTCATGTCGTTCATCATTTCGCTATTCTGCAGGAAGTTCGGCTGCAGGCCGTCGCGCGCGTCCAGTGCCGCCCGCACCGCCTGGCGGTCTCCGAAGACCATCGTGGTCTCATTGAGGAAGACGACGCTCATGCCGGCCGAGCCCATGGGATAGATGGCGTTGTTACGCACCATGATGGGCTTGGTCTTGGCCTTGGCAAACTGCGCCAGGATGGCCTGGGTGTTGAACTGGCCCTGCGCTATGCCCAGAATCCGCGCATCCGCCTCGCTCGAACTGCCGCTGGAGTTGTTCGAACTACCGCTGGAACCACCGGCGCTGGACAACTTGAAGGCGGCGAAGGCCAAGGTGTCCGCGTCCTGGTCCACCTGCAATCCGGAGCTCTTCAGTGCCTTCTCCAAACCCTTCAACTCCGGCGGAAGCACCTTATCCTTGAGCTTCATCGCGGCCTGGGAGTTCTGCATGGCGCGGTAGTCCACTACGATGATCTGCTGCACACTCTCCGGAATGGAGGCACGCGCATCAGAGCTCAACTGCGCGGCATGGATCGCAACCGGATCCATCGCCAGTACGTTCACCATGACCATCGCGACTGCCATCGTCGCCGTTGCCTGCAATCTCTTTAAGTTCTTCACGTCGGAACTCCTGGTAAGTTGCGCATCTGGTTGCAACTTACATTTTCACATTTTCTGCTGAACCTGCTGGATGAAGCAATTCGATCGCGCCGGGCCCTGAAATCTGGAATCTGGAACCTGGAATCTGGAGCCTGAGAGATGCCTTCTGGAGCTTTGAAGCCCTGGCTGTGGACACTGGCTACGGCTCAAGGCCAATCCATCGGCCGGCGCAAGCGACGCTCCAAGACCTTATCCTCGGGATCGAACTCATGTATTTGACGCACCCACTCGGCGTTTGGCTCAAAGGCTAGCTCCGGAATCAGCCCGATCACCTCCCCTTCAGCGATCTCCACCCCATGGCGCGCGGCGATGTCCTTGACCGCGGCGTGCAACCGGGTCATGGGAGTCCGCTGGAAGTCCGTGATATTCATGCTGACCTGGGCGCGTCCGTTGGCGAGCACACCCATGGCCTTGACACCGAAGAGTCCGCCACCGGAGGCACGGATCTCCCGGGCAATGGCTCGCGCCAGGCCCACGGCCTCTGCCGTACCTTCTGTTGAGAGGTATATGTTATAGGCAATAAGGAACTTGCGAGCGCCTACAGCACTTGCCCCGGCGCTTGGATGAAGCTCTGGACCACCTACATCGGGCTGTCGGCGCGTATCTTTTACGGCATCCTTTCGCAGACCTTCAAACTGCCCCCGGCGCACATCCTCGAGGTTGATCCGGTCAGGCCGGGAGGCTGCGGCCTCATAGAAGTAGACGGGAACGCCGAATCGGCGCCAGATCGCCAGACCTGCCTGGCGGGCCAACACAGCGCACTGCACCAGAGAGATGCCACTGACCGGGACAAAGGGGATGACGTCGGCGGCGCCGATGCGAGGATGGACCCCGCTCTGACGAGTAAGATCGATCAACTGCGCAGCCTTGCCCGCGCCACGCACGGCTGACTCCACGACGGCATCCGGTGCGCCCGCGATGGTCACCACCGAGCGATTGTGGTCGGCATCCAGAGAGTAGTCCAGGAGGTGAACGCCCGGGACACGCATAGCCCGCATGATCTCGGTGACCTTGGCGCGATCGGCGCCTTCGGAGAAGTTGGGAACGCACTCGACGATGGCATCGCCGGCTGTTGCGCCGGCCGCTTCACCCGCTGCGCTAGCCGCTTCACCCGCTACGCTGGCCGCAGGACCTGCACTCTCGTTCGACAGTTGGTTCTCTCTCTGGTTCGATCGCTCGCCGGTCATCGTCCTACTTCCACCATGTGTAACCAAGTGACATCTGCAAACTCACATTCACGCCGGGGTTTTTATCCCCGAGGCTGGCGCTGGAGATATGCACTCCGTTGATACTGAAGTCCAGCGACTGGGCAGGCTTCAGGAAGTAGTGAAAGCCCACCCCGCCCTGGGGGGTGAAGTTCCATACGCTGGTGTCGGCGTTGGGTCCGGTCTGAGTTGGATCCGCGGGGTTCAGATCACCTACCGCGGGGAACTTGTGATCTGTCCATAGCACACCACCGGCGGCCTGCACCCAGGGCATCAATCTGTGCCCGCGAGTAAAGTTCCAACGAAAGATGGCCGGCGTAAAGCTCATCCCGGTATAGGTCCCGCCGACGGTATAGGGCGCACTGCATCCGGTGTTCGGGGCGGAGCACATCAGGCGCTGAAAGGTTGGCGTATGGGCCTGCCAGAAGGGAAAGAACTCGACGGCGTACTCGAAGTTGCCGCGCAAGAGCCCGCTGCCAAGCTGCGGTGTAAGAACTTTACCCAGATGGCCGCCAAAGAGGATGAAGTTGTAGTTGGTTCGCTGCTCCAGTCCAACGCCACCCTGCACCAATCCACCGAACTCCCACGGAGTGCTGTTGGCGAAGGATGTTACCGGAGAGGAGAGTTGAGCCTTCGGGGATGTGGTCTGCGCGGAGAGCTGCCCGGCGATGATGCCCATCGCCAGAGCCACCGTCATCGAGATCAGGGTTGGGTTCAACTGCTTTCTCCCTGGACAACCCCCAAGCAGCGAAATCATTCTCTTCAACTTAACCTTCAGCTTCACCTTCACCTTCCCATCTCTCTCACAATAGAAAACCGCCATCCAGTGGCGGCTTTCGTATCTTCCGGTCTTTCATGGATCTGCCCATTAGGCAGGAACCGACTCTTCATCCATATCGAAGTTGGAGTATACGTTCTGGGTGTCGTCCAGGTCTTCGATCGCCTCCAGCAGGCGCACCATGGCGCTGGCTGAGGCTCCCTCCAGCTTGGTGTAGGTGGAGGCCACCATGGTCACCTCAGCGACCTCAGTTGGGATGCCGGCCGCTTTGATGGCGCCGAGCACCGCTTCATAGTCTTTCGGAGAGCAGGTGATCTCCCAGTTATCTCCCTCGTCAGCCAGGTCTTCGGCGCCGGCCTCCAGAACGATCTCCGTCAGCTTGTCCTCGTCGGCGGCGGACTTTGCCACCACGATGACGCCCTTCTTGGAGAACATGTAGCTGACCGATCCGGTTTCACCCAGGTTGCCGCCGTTCTTGGAGAAGGCGTGCCGGATCTCCGAGACCGCGCGGTTCCGGTTATCCGTCAAGGTCTCAACAATGATGGCGACGCCGCCGGGGCCGTAGCCCTCGAAGCTGATCTCTTCATAGCTTGCGCCCTCCAGTTCACCGGTTCCCTTCTGGATGGCTCGCTTGATGTTGTCGGCGGGCATATTCTCCGCCTTGGCTGCGGCGATAGCGGTGCGCAGGCGGGGATTGCCGTCAGGGTCGCCACCGCCACCCTTGGCGGCGATGGTGATCTCTTTGATCAGGCGGGTGAAGATCTTGCCGCGCTTGGCGTCCAGCGCGCCCTTCTTATGCTTGATTGTCGCCCATTTTGAGTGGCCGGACATCGAAAACCTCTGCTGCGATAAAGATCGTGTCTATGACGTATTCAGGGACGAGATCCGCGCATATCAGGCTGCAAATACAGACCTCCGCGCAGTCGTCTCCTGCAACGATTGTAACATGCAGCCTGTGCTGCCGGCCGGGGCTACAGGACAGGCCGGCCAGCGCCGGAGGCGACCGAAACACCGTCTGCAGGCCGCGCGGGGAGCGGCCCCACGCCAGCAGCGCTGGGCTTTGGAACAATCTCCTAAAACAGCTCGGGAGCGAAAAGATCGTCGAGGGTCTCGCGTCGGCGAATGAGGCGCACCTGGCCTTGATCGATGAGGACCTCGGCGGGGTTGACCCGGGTGTTGTAGTGGGAGGCAAGCGAGAGCCCATAGGCGCCGGCGTCGAGCAGCGCGGCCAGATCGCCGGCGCGGAGTTCGGGGAGGGTGCGGTCGCGGGCGAAGAAGTCGCCGCTCTCGCAGACCGGGCCGACGACATCGACCACGATGCCGGGGGTCTCTGGCGAAGGTTCCTGAACCGGCAGAATCTCATGGTGCGCCTGGTACAGGGCCGGACGAATGAGATCGTTCATGGCAGCGTCCGTGATAACGAAGTGCTTGGCGCCGTTCTGCTTGGTGTAGAGGACACGGGTGAGCAGCGCGCCTGCCTGAGCGACCAGAAAGCGGCCGGGCTCAAGCAGCAGATGGACATCCAGACCCTGAATCACTGTGCGGATGGCGGCAGCGTATGCGGCGATGCTGGCAGCGGCATCGAAGGTCTGGCTGCCGTACTCAATCCCGAAGCCGCCTCCGCCATCGACGTAGCGGATGGACAGGCCGTCGGCGCGAAGCTCCTCCACCAGGCTGCGGACACGCTGAAGGGCCTGGGCAAAGGGCTCGACGGAGCGGATCTGCGATCCGATGTGGACGCTTACCCCGGCCGGTTCGATGCCGGGAAGCGTGGCGGCGTGGCGGTACACCTGGCGGGCGCGTTCGATGGCGATGCCGAACTTGTGCTCCCGCAGGCCGGTGGAGATGTAGGGATGGGTCTCGGCGAAGACGTCGGGGTTGACGCGGAGAGCGATCCGGGCGGTCTTACCTGCGAGACTGGCGCGCTGGCTGAGCACCTCGAGCTCCGCTTCGCTCTCCACGTTGAAGAGCAGGATCTCGGAGTGCAGTGCGGCATCGATCTCCCAGGTCTGCTTGCCGACGCCGGAGAAGACCACGGCGCGCAGGGCAGCGGGAGAGGAGCGTCGGACCCGTTCCAGTTCCCCTCCGGAGACGATATCGAAGCCGCAGCCCAGGCCGGCCAGCATCCTGAGGATGGCCAGCGAGGAGTTGGCCTTGACGGCGTAACAGAGCGTATGCGGGGTGGTTGCGAACTCGGCCTGGAGCATGCCGGCGCGCTCCCGGATAGCATCTGCGGAGTATATGTAGAGCGGGGTTCCGAACTCTTCAGCGAGCGCGGCAAGGTCCACGCCGGAGCAGGCGAGGCGGTGATCGGCGTAGACAAAGGGGCGGGGCGAAGAGAAGGCTGTCACTCTGCTATCGTATCGTCTCCACGAGCGAGGGGAAGCATTGGCTTGAAAGGCCTGTGGCTGGGAGCGTTACCGGCGCGGGAGTCCGAGGAACGCAACTGCGCCCGATACGCGAGCCTAACCCAGCGGGTGGTGTGCTGATGGCGACGCATAGGGAAATATGATCGGCTGTTTGGGGATAACAATCCAGGCGGCGATGTAAGCGATGACCGGTGCGCCGAAGCCGCAGAGAACGATCGCCAGAAGAGCCAGGCGAACCAGCGCCAGATCCCAGCCAAAGTGTTGCGCGATCCCAGCGCAGACGCCGCCGAGCATGCGACCTTCCGTCTGGCGATAGAGCCGTCGCGCCGGAGGTGGGGGTGGGGCGAAACCTGGTGCGGCCGCGGCCTGCCCGCAGCTACTGCAGAATCTTGCTCCCACGTTCAGCTGTTTGCCGCATGCGCTACAGTTCATCGCGTCCCCCTGCTGGTGCTACTGATGTGTCATACGGCAATTCTGGCGTTTCTGTTCCATAGGCGGTGCGTGATGCCGTCTCATCGCAGAGGACGCGACAAAGGGAGCATGGCGCTCGGTCGCCCGACTTGCACCAAGGTAACGGAAGCTCACGAGCAGTTTAGCCGTATTGATGTTGACTACCGAAAGGAGTAGTAATAGAAAACCAGAAACTGTCACTTGACCGTGCACGATGATGCCGAGATCAATCAATCTGCCGGCAGTCTTTGTCTCAGGATTGCTGTTGTGCTTTCCTGCAGTCTGCACCGCTCAAGAACACCAGTCACTGCCACAGAGTCCCGGGTCTGTTCCCACGAACACGCCTCTTCCAGTCCCGCTCAAGCTTCACTTTAGCGATCCGGTTACCTTTCCGTTCGGATCGAAAAAGAGCGTTATCTTCTCCGACTTCAAGTGCGACTCGGACGGGTCGATCTATCTTCCAATCGCGGAAGATGTGTCGATGTTGTCCCCTGACGGGTCTGGCGGCAATCCGGCGTCCCCAATGATTGTTGCTCTCACGCCTTCCGGAAGCGTTGTGCCTTTTGCACCGCAGGGCATGTACGGATTCCGGAACATCGTGTCGCTTCTCCGTTACTTTGTCTCAAATTCTCACGTGTACGTCTTGGAGATGGGGGACAAAATCGACCCATCGGATGGTCGGAAGGTCATCGGGCGCTTTCATCTGATACAGGTTTTCGACCACAAAGGCGAGCCAACAAAGACGATCATTCTTGAACCAGGCCTCGATCCTATTAATCTCGCGGCATTCGATTCGGGGGAGATCCTGATATTTTCTCTTGATCGGCTCAATCACACCACCCGAATTCTCCTCTTGGACGATTCGGGCCGGCGTGAGTCCGAACTGAGCCTGTTCGACAGTGACTTGAGCACAAAACTCGATTTAGCAGCCAAATCCCAGAACGGATTCTATGCATCGGAGGACATCGACGCACTCTCTCGATTACTTGGGCTGGCAAGCCTTATTCCGCGCGAAGACAATGTGATGCTGACCGCTTCCAAGGTGAATTTACCAGAGTTGGAACTCAATCAGCATGGTGTGGTGCGCACGATTTCATTGGCGCTGCCTGCGGGCACGACGATTGAATCTCTGCTACCGTCCGACGATGGACTGCTGCATGCGGTCGTGGGTACCTTTCGTCCGATGGTTCCTTCGGATACCGCGGGGACACCCAAGGGGTCTTTTGGCGAATCGGCTATCTTTTCTCCTACGGAAATTGACGTGTTTTACCCGCAGGATGGTTCTCTGGTCAGACGTATCTCCTTAGAAGCCGAAGAGGCACCGCAGCCGACATGCGCGATGAACGGCGCCTATACGTTTCTCGCGCCACGGGAGGAAGACGGTAAGCTCCAATTGATTCGTGCCACACCCATTTCTCAGTGAGCCATACCGTAGGGCGTTTGCAGGTAGCGGTGGGCGTCGCTGGCCTTGGTCTGGTCGCCGCCGGGGATGAGGACCTGCTGATACATGTGGATGGCTTTTGGACGCTCGTGGAGAAGGTCGTACATCTCTCCGGCAGCCAGTTCGGCGCGCTTGCGCATCCAGTCGCTGGCATCCGGCTGAGTGGCGGCCTGGGTGTAACCATAGGCGGCCTGCGGGATCATGTTGTAGCCGCGCTCAGTATCCGCCAGGCCGAACCAGGCCAGTTCCAGGCGAGGTTCGACGAAGTACTTCGGCTTCTGCGCGTCGGCGATCACCTGTTTGTAGGTGGCGATGGCATCCAGCCCCTGACCTTCATCCTTGAGCAGGTTGGCGACTTCGAGGCAAAAGATGTAGTTGTGCGGATACTCTTTGGCCAGTCCGCGTTCGACCTGAAGGGCGTCCGGATAGCGGCGGTCGTGGCGCAGGAACAGAGAGAGGATGGTCCGGGATTCAATGGGGGTGACGATCCCCTGATTGGCGGACTTCCACAGATCCTCGAGACCCTGCTGCCGGTTGCCACCCATGCCCATGAAACCGACGATGACGCGCAGCCAGCCAGGAAGGCTGGCGACGGCAAATCGCTGGATACCAATGGCCATCCAGGCGTCGGCGTACTGAGGATCGATCTTGAGGCAGGCCTCGGAGTCGTTGCGCGCGGAGTAACCCTGGCGGGCGGCTGCAGCGTAGGCGTGGTTTACCAGGGTAATGAAGACAGCGTGCATCCCTTTGGCATAGCTGCGGGCAAAGTAGGCGTTTGCGTCGCTGGAGTTGGCGGAGATCGCTGCGTCCGTAAGCTGAAGCACTTTGGCGGTGAGGTACTCGATGTGGTCGCGGGTTGCCTGGGGAACATCCACCTCTCGCTTCACGGTGAGGAAGCTGTTGTGCGCGTAGTAGGTGGTGTCCAGCAGGTCCTGATTGTAGAGTTCCCGGAAGATGACGGTGGTCAGGACGAAGTTCCAGGCCATGGGGTCGTTGGGATGCTCCAGAGCCACCTGTTGCTGGATCTTCAATGCGGCGTCAAAGTTCAGGTTATAGAAGAGACGCAGGGACTCCTGGACCTGCGGCGTGAGGTCAATGGGGTCGGTGTGGGGGGTGGGCTGGGCAGCCCGGGAGGAGAGCGGAGAGAGCAACAGGGCCAGCAGAAGGGTGGAAAGCAGCGTGCGGAGGGAGCGCGAACTCCTGAATTTCAGGGACAAAGAGATGATTCCTCCCGGACGACGGCCAACAGGCCGACGCAGATAGACTATACCTTGTCCGCAAACGGGCGAGGCCCCGAAGAAGCTCGCCAGAAGGAAGCCGGGCGAGCGTGGGACGGCAGTGGGCGCAGGCGGCTGTAACCTGGCTCCATCCCTTCTCCCTCGCCACGCAACATGGCTGAATGCGCGGCGGAGCGGAGCGCTGCATATCGATACGTAATCAGGATCACAAACGCTCCCCGGGGCGGGGAGTAGGATTCTTCTGAGGACAAGTTTCTGGAGTTCTGGAGGTGCAATGGATCTGCAAACCATACTGCCGCTGGTGGCGCTGACGATTGGATGCCTGGCTTACGTCTTCTGGCCGCAGGAGCAGGTGCTGGCGCCGGTGGAAAAGACCCGGCTGGATTACCTGCGGGAGCGCAAGTCCGTGATCTATGACAACCTGCGCGATCTGAACTTCGAGTTTCGGGCCGGCAAGTTTCCTGAAGAAGACTACGAGCAGCAGCGCGGGGACCTGGAGGCGGAGGCCGCCCGGGTGGTGAGCGAGATGGAAGCTCTGGGCGGCTGATACAGCCAGACGAATAACCGGATGGAGCCGCCGGGCGTCTGACGCATGCGGCTCAAAGCTGTACTTCTCTATACCGGCCCGGATTCCACCGGTTGATGAACCTTCGCCGAGATGGCTCCGGGGCCATCTCGGCGAGCAATAGCTCTTTCCCGTGCATGCTGCCAGAGGGCAGGGATGAGAAGGGTGGCGACGATCACAATGGAGCAGCGATCTGTGCAGTATTCTTTTGGTGTGTACTCCTATAAGCGCATCACCCGCAGCCTCTCCGCACTGGTGAAGGTTCTGCCCGTAGCCATGATTCTTCCCGTCGCCGCGATGGCCGCGACGATCACCGGAACGGTGATCAACCGCACCAACAATCAGCCCGCCAGCGGTGATCAGGTGGCGCTGATGAGCCCGCAACAGGGCATGCAGGAGGTCACCGAGACCACCACCAATGCGAAGGGGGAGTTCTCGTTGAACGCTCCGCAGGGTGGGCAGTATCTGCTGCGGGTGACGCACGATATGGCCAGCTACTATCAGGCGGCCCCGGATGGCTCGCAGCCAGTAACGATCGACGTCTACAGCGCCGGAGCGCATGTGACAGGCGTAAGCACCGAGGTGCTGATGCTTCGGGCGCAGACCGACGCCAGCGGCTCGACGCTGAATTTGACCGAAGACCTGGTGGTAAACAACGCCTCAAAGCCTCCGATGACGCAGTACTCCAAGGCCCCGTTCGACCTGTATCTTCCGGAGGGCGCGGTGGTGGACGGCGCGGCGGCCAAAGGGCCCAATGGCATGCCGACCTCGGAGGATCTGGAACCCCAGCCAGAGAAGGGCCTGTACAGTGTGATGTTCCCGATCAAGCCGGGTGAGACACAGATCGAGATCGCCTACCACCTACCTTATACGGGGAACAAGAAGCTGGGCATCAAGATGACCGGACCCACGGGTATGTTTGCGGTAAGCGTGCCCAAGGGGATGACCTTTGACGGCGGCGGGAAGTTTACCCCGGCCAATGGAGATCCGAACGCCTCGACGTACCTGGTGAAGGGGATGCAGACCGGGCAGGTGGTGGACATTGCGCTGGCAGGTTCCGGACAGTTCCCCCAGAGCCAGGGCAACGATGAGAACGGCCAATCCGGCCAGGGACAGACAGCCATGGGGGACCAGGGCGGATCGGATACCGCCCCGGGCCGGGGGCTGGGTGTTCCGCTGGATCCAAATGGGACCCATGAACCACTTTCCACCAAGTACAAGTGGTGGATTCTTGGCGGTTTGGGACTGCTGCTGGTAGCCGCGGCCGGAGTTCTGCTGCGCAAGCCGGTGACGGCTCCCATGACAGCCGCAGCACCGGTGGCGGGCACCCCGGCGGGGGGGGCACGGACGGGAACAGCCAATTCCCTGCCCGCGGCAGCCGCATACCAGGGTGGGCCGGCACAGATTATGGCAGCGTTGAAGGAAGAACTCTTCTCGCTGGAGACCGACCGTCTGCAGGAGCGCATCGATGAGGCAAGCTACCTGCAGACCAAGGCAGCCCTGGAACTGGTACTGCGCCGGGTACTTCAGCGTAGCAGTGCGAACAAAGAAGTTCCGACGGCGGGCACAGCCGTTTAGCAGACCCATCCCGGGGATAGGTTTGCGGAATGGGTTTACCGGTGCTGGTGAGTTGCCTGCTCTCTTCGGAAGAAGGCGCCTCGATGTCGAGGCGCCACCCCCGTGGAAGACGCATGGCAAGGCTCCTCTGGAGCGAGGTTCCCACAGGACCAGGTTCGGCCGGATTCCGAGTGTTGGCTTGTCGCGGTCTGGGTCAGCCAGTTGCTCAGACCTGTTCTGTTGCATAAAGTCTGAGAGAGGGCTATGGAGCCCTCTCTTCTCCTGTCTGAGGGAGAGAGATTTGCGCAGCTTGACTGTTGCTGTGGCCAGGATTTTACGGACTGCCTGCGGAGAGCCCGCTCTCAAACCAGTCGCGGTTCCTCCACCTGCACCTTCGGGAATCCCATGACCATCGTCTTTCGCATCGCTCGTCTGATCGCGCTCTCTTTGTGGGTAGGCGGACTCGTCTTCTTCATCTTCGTCGCCAAGGTGGCGTTCACAACCCTGCCGAGCCCAGAGCTTGCGGGGCTGATGGTGCGTGGCTCCCTGATATCGCTCCACCACCTTGGACTGCTATGCGGCCTTGCCTACCTGGTGTTCACGCTCCTTCTGCTGGCCACCCAGAGGGATACGCATCCGGTGCGAGCCGTGGAACTGTTGCTGGTGGCGGTGATGCTGGTACTGACGGCGTACTCGGAGTTCTCGATCATTCCCCAGATGGAGGCCTACAGGATCTCCGTGGGAGGCGATATCACCAAGGTGCCACCGGATGCGCCCGCCCGGGTGAACTTTGAACACCTGCACAAGGTTTCTGTGCGCCTGGAGAGCGCGGTGCTGCTGCAGGGACTGGCGCTGCTGGGGCTGGCTGGCGTTCATGGGCGCGATGACTACGACCGTTTTGCGTAGGGAGTGATGTCCGAAGGTGAAACAACCACCGATGAGCGCCAGATCACGCTGAGGGAAGGGATCGGGCCCTGGACCGGTTGGCTCGAAGGTTATCGGTGGTTATGGGTGCGGGATGGGCACCCTGCACACCCAAAAGTTCAGGAAATGAGATATGTGGAACGCTCAACCCGCCAGGTGGAACGCTCAACCCGCCAGGAAGACGTCCACCCAGGATGAGGCTCCTCTGGCACCGCAGGAAGAGTGCTTTTAGAAACGGAGTGAAAGCGGGCTGAGTCGCAGGGGAGACAAGTTTAAACACAAAGGGCCGCCGGGGGGTGCCAGCAGGCCCTTTGCTTTCAAATCGCGCCTCCTATCAAGGGATGCAACCGGTGGGGGGTCGTCCCGACCAGAGGCGCTAGACGATTATGACATAAAGTGATGGTTTGCGGAGATACAAATTTGCACGTCCCTGTTCGGTACTAGAATGAGGAAAAGTTCTGATTCAAGAACCCAAAGGCCTTCAGGGGCATCTGAGTTGTGGTCGGAAGCCCGGACTGAAGCGGCTTGTTTCATTGGACCGCAGCAGATGCAGCGAAGTCGAGGAGTACTCCCATGGCAGAGATTCGAGGATTAGCTACCCATGCGGCGGGGGCCCAGCTCCTGCCCTACAAGTACACCGTCGGCGAGATTGGAGCGCACGAGGTGGAGATCCGGATCTCCCATTGCGGGATATGCCACTCCGATCTTCATCTGATCGATAACGATTGGGGAATCAGTAAATTTCCCTTCATCCCCGGGCATGAGATCGTGGGGACGGTGACGGCTGTGGGATCTGGAGTGACCAGCCATGAGATCGGCGCGCGGGTTGGCGTTGGCTGGCAGGCAGACTCCTGCGGGGTGTGCGAGTGGTGCCGGCAGGGGGACGAGCACCTGTGTGCAAAATCTCAGCCGACCTGTGTAGGCCGCAATGGAGGGTATGCGGATGCGATCCGGGTGAATGCCAGGTTCGCCATACCGGTCCCGGAGAGTCTGGAGAGCGAGAACGTCGCCCCGTTGCTTTGCGCGGGCATCACCGTCTACAGCCCGCTGCGCAACCTGCTGGCCAGACCCTCCTCCCGTGTAGGCGTGGTGGGGATCGGCGGACTGGGGCATCTGGCCTTGCAGTTTGCGCGAGCCTTTGGCTGCGAGGTAACCGCGTTCTCCAGCTCCAAGAACAAAGAGGATGAGGCTCGCGAGATGGGAGCTAACCACTTTGTGAACACCCGAGAGAACGGCGAGATGAAAAAGGTAGCCGGCAGCCTGGACCTTCTGCTCTCAACCGTCTCCGCGGATCAGGACTTTCAGAGCTTTTTGACCCTGCTTCGCCCCAAGGGAACGCTGGTGGTACTGGGAGCGTCTCCTTCGCCGATGCAGATTGCGCCATTCAGCCTGATTTTGGGGCAGAAAGCGGTTGCGGGCAGCCCGTCGGGCAGCCCGCGGGATCTGTACGAGATGCTGGACGTAGCGGCCCGGCACAAGGTGCGGGCCATCACCGAGCGGTTTGCGATGAAGGATGCCAACAAAGCCGTTGAGAAGGTCAAGAAGAACCAGGTTCGCTACCGGGCCGTATTGGCCAACTGACATGCCGGTCGATGGAAAAGCAATGATCGCGGGCAGAATCCCGAGACAGCCGGCGAACGGACACAGATAAGATCCCCTCTTCGATGCGCTTTGAACTCTTTGTCGCAGGACGTTATCTCCGTGCCCGCCGGCGGCAGGCCGTGGTGGGGCTGATCACAGTCATCTCCGTGGCTGGCGTCGCCGCCGGCGTAGCTGCTCTGATCATTGCACTGGCCATTACCAATGGGATGCGGCGCGACCTGCAACAGCGACTGGTGGGCTCCACAGCCCATGTGCAGTTGATGCGGACCGCTGGCGATGGGATACGCGACTGGCAGCCGCTGATGGCCAGTCTGGCCGCGGTTCCGCACGTGCAGGCGGTGGCCCCCGGGCTCTACGGGCAGGTACTGGTATCGCGCGGAGCCCGCAGCGGCGGGGCGCTGATCAAGGGCATTGTGCCCGGCGATGAGAGCAGGGTGGGAAACCTGCTACAGACCATCAAGGTGGGTTCTGCGGCGGAACTGGCTCCCGCCACTGACTCCGCTGCGTCGGAGAGTGCACGGACGCCGCCGCTTGTCATCGGCGATGAACTGGCGGAGACGCTGGGAGCCGGTGTGGGCGAGACCGTTCTGGTGACCTCCCCACAGGGCGAGTTGACGCCGCTGGGTCTGGTGCCACGCTACGAGCGGTTCCGCGTGGTCGGCATCTTTTCTTCGGGCTTCTACCAGTACGACGCCGGTTACGCCTTCATGCGCCTCTCGGATGCTCAGCGGCTGTTCTCCGAGCCGGATCTGGTCAGCGTTCTCAGCTTCAGGATCGACGATCTCTACCAGGCCGTCCAGGTGGGCAGCGCCATTGAGCGAGCGGCAGAGAAGGAGCGGGGCCCGGGTTTTCAGACCACGAACTGGATTGAGCAGAACCGCGAACTGTTCCGGGACATGAAGCTGGAGCAGGATGTAACCTTCATCGTGCTGACGCTGATCGTGGTGGTAGCAGCGCTGAATATCCTGATTGCGCTGACGATGATGGTGATGGAGAAGACACGGGATATTGCCGTGCTGATGAGCTTTGGCGTGACCACCGAACAGGTACGGAAGATCTTTCTGCTGCAGGGTTTGCTGATCTCGGCGGTGGGCACGATGATAGGGTTGGGGCTGGGCTATGGAGTCAGCGTGCTGGGTTCGCACTACCGGTTCATTCACCTGGATGCCAGCGTCTACTCGATCGACTATCTTCCCTTTGCCCCGCGTCTGGTGGATGCGCTGGTGGTTGCAGCGGTGAGTTTAGGCGTGAGCCTGCTCGCCACGTTGTATCCTTCAAGTTCGGCCGCCGGAGTGTTGCCGGCGGAGGCGCTGCGCTACGAATAGACAGAGGCGGCGCTGTAACTAAAACGACTTAGAATCCGAAGAAGCGTCTGCTGCGAAGGATGTGATGAACTGATCCGCAGGGAACCCTTCATGCAAAGATCCTGATACAAGGATCTTGATCCAAACATTTTGACTGAGGAAGAGGACCACGATGAGATTGCGTTATTCCCAAGTTGCGCCGGGCGGATATCAGGCCTTAGTGAGCCTGGGGAAGTATCTTTCCCAGGAGACGGCGCTCGAAGTCGTGCTTCTCCAACTGGTATACGTGCGCGCGTCGCAACTCAATGGATGCGATTACTGCATCGGGATGCATACCGAGGAGTTGCGCAAGCTGGGGGAGCCGGACAACCGGATCGATGCGGTGACGGACTGGCGGGGGTCTGACGAATTTACGCCGCGGGAGCGCGCGGCGTTGTCCTGGACCGAAGCGGTGACGGACGTGAACGCCTCCCACGTCTCTGATGAGGATTATGCCGCAGCCAAGGAGTTCTTCTCCGACAAGGACCTGGTCGATCTGACCTTTGCGATCGCCTCCGTCAACGCCTGGAATCGGATGGGCGTGGCGTTTCGGGCCGAGTGGCCGACGCAGCCGCAGACCGGCGGCGATGGGTTTGCGCCATTTTCGGCCTCCGAAGCCGAACCGCCGGAGATGGAAGCGGCGGAGGGCGAGTGGGATGATGAGGAGATGGCTGATGACGAGGAGGCGGTGGACGAATGAGCCATCCCCTTCCCCATGCGTCTTACGCCTCTCGCCGGCAGGTGACCGCGAACCCGGGCCAAGCCACGGGCGAGGGTATGGGTATGGGCGAGGTTGCAGGCAGGTCCGGGGAAGGGATGCGGTCCAGTGTTGTCTTGCGTGCGCTGGGGCTGGAGAAGACTTACCCTCCGCTACGCTCTGGAGCCGCGGGGCTGCGTCTGTTCCAGGATCTGTCGCTGGAGGTCTGCGCTGGAGAGATGGTAGCGGTGGTGGGGGAGAGCGGTGCGGGCAAGAGCTCCCTGCTGCACCTGCTGGCCGCGCTGGATTCACCGACGGCCGGTAAGGTGTGGTGCGGAGAGATCGAGGTAACGGGGTTGAACGCGCGCCAGGCCGGCGCCTATCGTAACCGCGAGATTGGCTACGTTTGGCAGTTCCATTACCTGCTGCCGGAGTTTACGGCCGTAGAGAATGTAGCAATGCCCCTGCTGGCGCGGGGAGACTCCCGCGCAGGAGCGCTGCGGGAGGCGGAGCAGTGGCTGGCGAAGGTGGGGCTGGCGGATCGCGCCCGCCACCGCTCGGGGGAGTTGTCCGGAGGCGAGCAGCAGAGGCTCTCGATTGCTCGCGCTCTGATCACCCGGCCCCGACTGCTGCTGGCGGACGAACCGACCGGCGATCTGGATGGAGCGACCGCCGAAGGCGTCTTCACACTGCTGCAGCAGTTGTGCCGGCAGAGGGTGGAGGGAGAGGCTCTGGCCAGCGTGCTGGTGACGCACAACCTGGAGTTTGCCTGGCGCTGCGACCGGGTGTTGCGTCTGCGGGAGGGAAGGCTGGAAGAGTTGGGGACGAGAGGCGCCGGAGGAAAACCGGGAGCAGCGGAGCGGGAGGCCGGACGGGCCTGACCCCTTATTACGCTTCCCTGCTGGTGGTTTTCTGTATTTGCGACGGATTTCCCACAGATGCGTCCTATCATTGGATGTAGAAGTTCCGGGGAAGGTTTTCCATCGCAACTCGGGACGGATACACTATTGGCAACTCAGTTGGCAGCCGACCGGGTCGCCAGTTCTCACTGCCGCAGTCGAACGCGACGGTGGCCACGCAATCGTCATTTGCAGACCGCGCTCCTCGTTGTTTCACTCTGGAAGTCGTTGTAAGGCGCGGAGCGACGGTTCGAAGGGGGAGTATGTTCGAACGCTATACCGAAAAGGCGCGGCGCGTGATCTTCTTTGCGCGCTACGAGGCGAGCCAGTTTGGATCGCCGTACATTGAAACCGAACATCTCTTGCTGGGCCTGCTGCGGGAAGACAAGGCACTCACCAACCGGTTCCTGCGCTCGCACGCCTCGGTAGAATCCATTCGCAAACAGATTGAACAACGAACGATTGTGCGGGAGAAGGTGTCCACGTCGGTGGATCTTCCGCTCTCCAATGAGTGCAAGCGTGTGCTGGCCTATGCAGCAGAGGAGGCCGAGCGGCTGAGTCACAAACACATTGGAACGGAGCATCTGCTGCTGGGGCTGCTGCGCGAGGAGAAGTGTTTTGCCGCCGAGATTCTCTCCGAGCGCGGACTGCGGCTGGCAGCCATTCGCGAGGAGTTGCAGCGCACCACGCAGGAAAAGGCGGCAGCACCGGCCGGGGGCAAACAACGCAACGCGGCGCAGCAGGAGCAGTCCATGCTGGCCGAGTTTTCGCGCGACCTGACGCAAGCCGCCACCGACCAGCAGTTGGATCCCCTGGTCGGGCGCGACTTCGAGGTGGAACGGGTGATTCAGATTCTGTGCCGGAGAACCAAGAACAATCCGGTGCTGATCGGCGAGCCCGGCGTGGGCAAGACGGCGATTGTGGAGGGCCTCGCCCAGAAGATCGCCGACGGCGAGGTGCCGAGCTTCCTGGCCGAGAAGCGGGTGCTGAGCCTGGATCTGAGCCTGATTGTGGCCGGGACCAAGTATCGCGGACAGTTCGAAGAGCGGCTGAAGACCATCATGAAGGAGCTGATCGAGAGCCAGAACTGCATCGTCTTCATCGATGAGCTGCATACGCTGGTGGGAGCGGGTTCGGCGGAGGGTTCGCTGGATGCCGCGAACATTCTGAAGCCTGCCCTGAGCCGCGGGGAGATCCAGTGCATTGGAGCGACCACCCCGGCCGAGTATCGCAAATCGATTGAGAAGGACCGATCGCTGGAGCGGCGCTTCCAGGCGGTAAAGGTTCCACCGCCGAGCGAGGAGGATGCCACCAAGATCCTGATGGGCATCCGCGAGAAGTACGAGAAGTTCCATGCGGTGAGCTATACAGACGATGCGATCAGCTTTTCGGTCTCTCACTCCAGCCGGTATATTCCCGATCGCTTCCTGCCGGACAAGGCCATCGATTTGATCGATGAGGCGGGGGCGCGCGTAAAGCTGCGCCAGACCACGCTGCCCGAGGAGCTGACCGAGGTACAGAAGCGGATCAAGTTCATCGTGCATCGGATGGAGAACGCCATCGCGAACCACGAGTTCGAGAAGGCGCGCTTCTACTCCGATGAGGAGCGCAAGGAGCGGGAAAATCTGCGGGCGCTGCGCGACAAGTATCACCTCGACGAGTCCAGTTCGGGGATTGTGACTCGCGAGGACATCGAAGATGTCGTCTCCCGCTGGACCGGCGTTCCGATTACCTCGATCAAGGAAGAGGAGACGCAGAAGCTGCTGCGCGTGGAAGAAGAGTTGCACAAGCGGGTGATCGCGCAGGGCAAGGCGATCTCGGCGCTGGCGCGGGCCATTCGCCGCTCCCGGGCCGGATTGAAGAACCCATCGCGGCCAATCGGCAGCTTCCTGTTCCTGGGACCGACCGGAGTGGGCAAGACCGAGATGGCGCGCACCCTGGCGCAGTTCCTCTTCGGAAGTGAAAAGTCGCTGATCCGCTTCGATATGTCGGAGTTCATGGAGAAGCACTCGGTGAGCAAACTGATCGGTTCGCCTCCGGGGTATGTGGGTTACGAGGAGGGCGGCCAACTCACCGAGCGGGTGAAGCGCTCGCCGTACTCCGTGGTTCTGCTGGACGAGGTGGAGAAGGCCCATCCGGACGTCTTCAACCTGCTGCTGCAGGTCTTTGAAGATGGACAGTTGACCGATGGTCTGGGCAACACGGTGGACTTCAAGAACACCATCATCATCATGACCTCAAACATCGGCGCCAAGCATCTGATGAAGCGCGAGGGCCTGGGCTTCCAGTCCAGCAAGGATGAGATCGTCCTGGAGAAGATGCAGGAGATGGTGATGAGCGAGGTGAAGAGAACCTTCAATCCCGAGTTCCTCAACCGCCTGGACGAGGTAATCGTCTTCACCTCGCTCTCCGATGCCGACCTGATGCAGATCATGGATCTGCTGGTGCAGAACCTGAACAAGAACCTGGTGCACAAGGCCATCACCCTGACCGTGCGCGACGACGCCCAGCGCTGGATTCTGGACAAGACGCTGGGCGACCGGAGCTACGGTGCGCGGCCGCTGCGGCGCGCGCTGCAGCGGTTCATTGAAGATCCCCTCTCCGAGGCGCTGATCGCCGGTCAGATTCCCGATCGGCCGGCGTTCCTGGAGGTCTATCTGGAGAACAACCAACTGCACTACCGTCCAGTTGCAGCGGAGGGCGAAGAAAAAGCCGCCGGACTCGCACTGACGTCGGCTTAAACATCGAGGAGACCGTGGCGACGAAGAGAGACCGTGCGCTTCCATCCCTGAACCCTTCAAGGGAAGGAGCGCACGGTCTTTTGTGCCCATCGGTGCTTCTGCAGATCAGGTACGGCGGCTCAGACCAGCCGGGTGACGGATTGGGTCACTGAGCGGGCAGCCTTGTTCGCAGACTTCACCACATCCGTGGCGGCATCAATGGCATCCTCGAAGCGGTCTTTGCTGGCGTCGATGAGCCTTTGAGTCTCTTTTCCGAGGCGGTCGGCCTGTTCCTTCAGGTAGTCGCCTGCCTCTTCCAGGTTATCGCCGAGATCTTCCATGCCTCGTCTCAGCCGCTTACGCGTGACGGCGCCAGACTGTGGCGCATAGAGCAGCGCCACCGCGCCGCCAATGGCTGCACCGATACCGAAAGCAATCCAAAACTCCTTATGGCGCATAAGTCCTCTCCTTCGATCCTTCGAGTGCTCTTCCGGGGATGGGCGTTGCACTGAAGCCGCGCAACGGCGACCTGGCTGGCAAGAACGTTGATCGCTGTCAGAACTCGGGCTTCGCCACCGGAAGATCCCTGTAGATCCTGTCTCAGGTAAGATTCACCGCGCGCGGCTGAAGTTGCAATCAGGATCGAAGCGAAGATCGAACAGCGCTCGTCTGTCTGCGCCGGTTGCTCGCCCTGGTCTCCTCCAGAGACTCCAGAGCGCGAACGAAGACTCGCGTGAACATCGTCCGGTCCAGGCGGCCGGTGTTGGTGTTGCGCCGCGAGGGATGATAGCTGCCGAGCAGCCTGATGCCGTTGGGAAGCAGATACTCCGCTCCGTGGTGGAAGGCAAACTCCGAGCGGCGCTGGATGATCCCCTGACCGAGCAGATAGGCAAGGTAGCCGTCCCAGGCGATCTTGCCCAGGCAGACGATGACTCGAACCCTGGCCAGGGCAGCCAACTCCGCCGCCAGATGGGACGCGCAGTTGCGAATCTCCTGCGGAGCCGGCTTGTCGCCCGGAGGCGCGCAGCGGACCACGGAGCTGATCCACAGCTTGCGCAGCCGCAGGCCGTCAGTACGGCTGACGGCGGCCGGTTTGCTGGCCAGGCCAAGTTCATACAGCACGGGATACATAAAGTCGCCAGAGTCATCGCCGGTGAAGGGGCGGCCGGTACGGTTGGCTCCATGAGCGCCGGGCGCCAGGCCCAGAATAAGCATGTGGGCGTTCGGGTCCCCGAAGCCCGGAACGGGTTTGGCCCAGTATTGCTGGTCCCGGTACATTCTTCGCCGGGTATCGCCGAGGCCGCGGCAGTACTGAATGAGGCGGGGACAGAGGGTACAGGAGATGATGTTCTCCCGAACTTGATCGAGGATGGGGAGGGTGGACGGGCGCGAGGGCCGCTTCAGAGGCAAGATGCTCAGTTCCCTTTCCTGTAGGTTTGCACTCCGATTTTCAAGCGTTTTGGACTCCGCGCATTACATCAAGAGGCTTCGAATTTGGTACTCCCCGCGTCGAAGGCGCGTGCATGTCCAGCCCGGAAGCTTCCGGAGGCCGGGTCCGAGCCGCCAGGGGATCTCCGCGCCTGGCAGGCTGACCCGGGCTGGCACCGGGCAGCCTGTGAGAATTCTGTCCGCGGTGACGGTTCGGGAACGACGTCAGTGATAACTTTGGTACTAAAGAGGAAGTATAAGCGTTGATTGCAGGCCAAACGACAGGACAAGGCGGACCCTTTGCAGGGGGGCGGCATTTTTCTACCCGGGGCTGGGTGACGCCGGGTCTGGTGGGGATGTTGTGCATGGTGCTGGTGGCCGCCGCGTATGAGCGGGGACGGGGAAATCTGCACAAGATCAGGAGCCGGGTGGATCCGCAGCCGGCCCCAGAGGTGTTGCCGGCCGGTCCGGGAGGGCAGGAACCGGTTCATCTGAGCCGTAGCGCATCCTCCATCGGGCACGACGTGGAGCTGGTGTCAGCGACCTTTCTGCCGGGACGAGGCATGAACGTCTTTCAGATTACGGCGCTGGTTCCCGGGCATGGGGAGGTTCCGCTGCTGCTTTCGCCTCCGGTTGCCTCGGCGTCTGATGTTCTCAACAGCCAGGGAAGCGATGCGAACGGATCGGCAAGCACCTCTCTGGGGGGCGCCATTCTGGTTCCCTGGGCACAGAGACTCTCCGGAAGCACGAATGCCTCCGCCGGAATGCTGTCAACAGACTGGGATGGAAGACGGCTGAGTTTTCCAGCGGAGAATGCGGGAAGCAACCTTTCCGTGGAGGGGTTGCTGCTGAACCGCGCGGCCGACAGTATCCGGAGCGACGTTCAGCCGGACGGGCAGTCGGTCTCCGCCACGTTCCATGCCGGCGACTTTTCAGGCAACTGGCCCTCCAACATTGACGTAACGGTTGAGGCTCAAATGACCGAGCACGACCTGGACCTGACAGTTACGGCGAAGAATACCGGCCCGCAGCCTGCTCCGTTTGGAGTTGGCTGGCATCCCTACTTTGCGGTGCCGAGCAGCAACCGGGCGCAGGCTTTGCTGAAGATTCCCTCGCAGACCGTAATGGAGGTAAATCGCCAGAAGGACCTGCCGACCGGACGGATGATTGATGTGGGGGGGACGGCACAGGACTTCTCGCGCGCCGGTGGCGTCAGCCTGGGCACCACCGCGATCGATGCGACCTACACCAATCTGATTCCGGGAGGCGATGGCGGACCAGAGGCTGAGATCAGCTATCCGGCCTATAACCTGAAGCTGAGCGTAATCCCTCTTACCCCTGACATCACCAGCATGCATGTGGTTGCGCCGGTGGATAAACCGTGGATCTGCATCGAACCCAACACCAATCTTGATGATCCGTTTGGTCCGGAGTGGAACAATCCGGAGAACGCCGGAATCATCACCCTGGCGCCGGGAGCGACGCTGGTCTGGAAGGTCCGGCTGGAGATCTCCGCGCTGAGCGCTTCTGGCTCGGATATGGATTAGCACCGGGCGAGTTTGACCCCTCGCGCTTTTGCCCCGTATTCTTAGAATTGGTGAATAACGTGTAGGGGTTGAAGAGTGCGTCCTGCGCTCCACCCCATCAGACATTCCCAGTAAACTCAGGCACCCGCCAAACCTTCGGAAGGCATTCTTTTGACCCCCTCAGAGACAGCAACACCTACTGGCAGTTCCCTCGATATTCAGGATGAGACTCTTACTCCGAGCGCGACCCAAAGCTCGCTGGAGACTCCGGACCAGACCGGCCATGACCACGACCATGCCGGCCACGATCACGATCACGCCGGCCATGACCATACTCATGCCCCAGCTCCCACGCTGAATCCGGAGTTGACCCGGACCATCGAAGTCGACGCACCGGTGGAGGAGGTCAACAAGGCCTTCCAGCAGGTGACCAAGCGCTATGCGAAGCTGGCGCGCATCCCGGGCTTCCGGGTGGGCAAGGTTCCGCCCTCGCTGATCAAGTCGCGCTTTGCCAGGGAGCTTCGCCAGGAGGTCCTGGAGACTCTGGTAAGCGATCACTTCCGGTTGGCTCTGTCGGAGCAGAAGATGCAGCCCGTCTCACAGCCCCAGGTCAGCGAGATGATGCTGGCCGAGGGAGCGCCGCTGAAGTTCAAGGCGACCTTCGAGGTGCTGCCGGAGATCCAGCTTGATGGTTATGACTCCATCAAGGTCGAGCGGCCGAGTGTGGCTCTGGAAGAGGGCGAGTTCGAGGCGGAACTGGACAGCGTCCTGGATCACCATGCAACCGTTGAGTCAGTGGAAGAAGACCGGGCGATCGTGGACGGAGACTGGGCCGAGATCAGCTTCAAAGGGAACATTCAGGATCTTGCCCAGGTGGTGGGCGAAGAGGGCGTAGAGGGCAAAGAGGCCGCCCAGCCGATCAGCGGGGAGGACGTGCTGATTGAGGTGGGAGGCAAGAACACCCTGCAGGCGTTCATCGAGGCCCTGCGCGGTGCGCGGGTGGGCCAGGAGCTCTCCTTTGAGGCTACCTATCCGGCGGAGTTTGGCGATGCTCGTCTGGCGGGCCGGACGGTGAGCTATGACGTGACGGTGAAGGCGATCAAGAAAAAGAGCTTCCCGGAGCGCGATGAGGAGTTTGCCAAGCAGTTGGGGCCCTACGAGGACTGGAGCGAGTTTGAGGCCAAGCTGCGGGAGCGCCTTGAGGAGCGCAAGAAGCGGGCCCTGGAGGCCCAGGCGCGCGACAAGATGCTGGAGGAGCTTGCGACCAGGTTCAACTTCCCGGTTCCGGAGACCTTTGTCCAGCAGCAGATTGATGCCCGGCTGGAGCGCGGACTGCGCGCGCTGGCCGCGCAGGGGATGAGTTCGGAGGCGATGCGCCAACTGAACTTTGAGCGCCTGCGCGAGGCCCAGCGCGACCAGGCCATCCATGAGGTGAAGGTATCACTGATACTGGATCACATTGCGCAGCTCGAGCACATCGAGGTGAGCGACGACGAGATGGAGCGGGAGCTGCTGATGCTCTCCCTGAGCACGCGCGAGCCCTTGGAAGCGTTGCGTAAGCGCCTGGCAGCAGACCAGTCCCTGGGGCGGATCCGCGAACAGGTGCTACGGGAAAAGACGGGAACGGCGCTGTTTGAGCGGCTGGCGGGTTAGGATAGACGGACAAGCCGGGATGACGGCGCAGCCCCTTCGGCTGCGCCGGTCCGAAACAAGGGAGCAGGTCTAGAAGCAAAGGAAAGAGAGCTATGGGACTGATACCGATGGTGCTGGAGCAGACGAGCCGGGGAGAACGCTCCTATGACATCTACAGCCGTCTGCTGCGCGACAACATCATCTTTCTGGGCACGCCGATCGACGACAACATCGCCAACCTGATCATTGCTCAACTGTTGTTTCTCTCCGGCGAGGACCCGGAGAAGGACATTCAGCTTTACATCAATTCGCCGGGAGGATCGATCTCGGCAGGCCTGGCGATCTATGACACGATGCAGTACATCAAGAATGATGTGGTGACCTTCTGTATCGGACAGGCAGCCTCCATGGGAGCGTTTCTGCTGATGGCGGGCAAGAAGGGCAAGCGATTCACGCTGCCCAACTCGCGGATTCTGATCCACCAGCCCTCCATGGGCGGACTGGGCGGACAGGCCACCGACATTGACATTCACGCGCGTGAGATCCTGCGCATCCGGGAGCTGACCAACAAGCTGATGAGCCAGAACACCGGCCAGCCGCTGGAACGGATCGAGCGGGATGTGGAGCGCGACTTCATCATGACCGCCCCGCAAGCCAAAGAGTACGGGATCATCGACGACATCATTGATCGTCCCCGGACGGCTTAGAGCAGATCCGGAATTTCTTTACCTGGTGCACCCGGTATCGGCTACGACCTTCCCGGGGAAGGCTCCAGCCGATACCGGGTGCACCACAGACATCTGCTGCAAAGATTGCCTTTACTGAGAGCTGAGCGATTCCAGAACCGCCCGTGCCGACCGAGACCGCGCGGGCGATCTTGATGCGCAGAACATTGCGGCCGATGGGCACTTCTCTTCCAACCTGTGCTGGTGCCTGAGGGTGGGACAACCCAATCTGGCACGGGAACCCAGTTGCACATCCGGAGATGCGAAGAGGCTCGCTGGGGATTCCTCCCCGGTGTAGACTAAAGATTGATTTTGGCGCACCCTCAGACGGCGTGGGCGCGAAGGAGTTCATCCACCTATGAAGACCTCTCGTGGCGCGGAAGAGTCGCTACGCTGCTCGTTTTGCCATAAGTCGCAGGACGCAGTCGCAAAACTGATCTCCTCCCCATCGGATTATCCGCGTGCCTACATCTGCGACGAGTGCGTTGCCGTATGCAACTCGATCCTCGAGGACGACAAGGGAGAGTCGCAACCGGGATCCACACCGATTCATCTGCCCAAGCCGGTAGAGGTGAAGGCGTTTCTGGACGAGTATGTGATCGGGCAGGAGCAGACCAAGAAGAAGCTTGCGGTTGCGGTCTACAACCACTACAAGCGCATCCAGATGAACAAGACGCGCGGCAACGATGTGGAGATGCAGAAGTCCAACATCCTGCTGGTGGGCCCGACCGGTTCGGGCAAAACGCTGCTGGCCCAGACCCTGGCCAAGATGCTGGATGTACCTTTTGCGATCGTGGACGCGACCACACTCACCGAGGCAGGATATGTTGGCGAAGACGTGGAGAACATCATCCTGAAGCTGCTGCAGGCGGCCGATGGGGATGTGACGCGCGCGCAGCAGGGCATCATCTACATCGATGAGATCGACAAGATCGGGCGCAAGGATGAGAATCCGTCGATCACCCGCGACGTCTCAGGCGAGGGTGTGCAGCAGGCGCTGCTGAAGCTGCTGGAGGGCACCATCGCCAACGTTCCTCCGCAGGGTGGGCGCAAGCATCCGCACCAGGAGTTCACCATCGTCGACACCACCAACATCCTGTTTATTTGCGGAGGAGCCTTTGTAGGCCTGGAGAAGGTGATCGGACGGCGCGTGGGCAAGAAGGCGCTGGGTTTCAAGGCCATTGGAGAGGCGGAGGCCATGGAAGAGGCCGAAGTGGTTACACCGATCCGTGCGCAACGGGACACCGACCTGCTGCGCCAGGCGGAGCCACAGGATCTGCTCAAGTATGGCCTGATTCCGGAGTTTGTGGGACGACTGCCGGTACTGGGCATTCTGGATGAACTGGATGAAGCCGCGCTGATCGACATCCTGACCCGTCCGCGCAATGCGATTCTGAAGCAGTACGCCAGGCTCTTCGACTACGAGGGCGTCAAAGTGATATGGACCGACGAGGCCGCCCGTGAGATTGCGCGCGAGGCGCTGCATCGCAAGGTCGGCGCGCGTGGTCTGCGCATGATTCTGGAGGAACTGATGCTGGACCTGATGTATCACGTTCCCAGCAACAAGAAGGTGAAGGAACTGGTGATCACCGACGAGATGGTCCGGTCGCGCGACATCATGATTCCCGTCGCCCTGGAGAAGGCCGGCTAGGCAGGACAGCCGGGGAGATGCCCAGCGAGGAATAAAATGGAGAGCGGACAGCGACGGCTGTCCGCTTTTGCATCTATGGTTTCGCCGCTTCAAGGCCGGTTGGCTCGGTCGACTTGTCTCCACGCCCTGGAAGCGTACAATTCCGATCAAGCTGGACAAGCATCGTTTCCGCCCCGAGCCCGTCTAATCTGGAGGCCTATGACCAACGACGAACGCGACCTTCTTACCGGCGCCATGCGCAAGCTACCGATGATGCCCATCCGCGAGATGGTGATCTTTCCGCATATGATGACGCCCTTCGTAGTGGGACGGGAGTCCAGCGTACGCGCCCTGGAAGAGGCACTCAACGGCGACCGGCGCATCTTTCTGGCCACCCAGCATGATGCCTCCGTGGATGAGCCGACGCCGGAGGACATCTACACGGTGGGTGTGATCGGCAACATCGTGCAGTCCGTGCGCATGCCAGACGGCAACATCAAGGTTCTGGTGGAGGGTGTGGAGCGTGCACGGGCCACCGAGATCAACGACGACGATGGGTTCTTTGTCGCCACGGTGAAGTCCTCCAACACCGAGTTGAAGGTAACGCCGGCCACCGAGCAACTGGTGATGCGGGTCCACCATCTCTTTGAGCAGTACAGCAAGCTGCAGCAGTCGCTCAACCAGGAGGCGGCCTCTGCCCTGCGCATGGATGAGCCGGCCAAGCTGGCCGATCTGATTGCGGCCAACCTGCCCCTGGCAATCGAAGAGAAGCAGCAACTGCTGGAGGTCTTCGATCCGGAGGTGCGGCTGACCCGCATCGCCGACACGCTGGACATCGCCATCGAGAAGCTGAATATGGACCGCACCATCCAGTCACGCGTGAAGCGGCAGATGGAGCGAGCGCAGAAGGAGTACTACCTCAACGAGAAGATCAAGGCCATCCAGAAGGAGCTGGGCCGCGGAGAGAAGAGCGAGTTCGACGAACTGAAGAAGCGGATTGAAGAAGCCGGCATGAGCAAAGAGGTTCAGGAAAAGGCCATGCAGGAGCTCAAAAAGCTGGAGGCCATGCCTCCCATGTCCGCCGAGTCCACCGTGAGCCGCAACTATCTGGACTGGCTGCTGGCAGTGCCATGGAAGAAGCGCTCCAAGGAGATTCGCTCCATCGACAACGCGGAGCAGGTGCTGAACCACGACCACTACGGCCTGGAGAAGATCAAGGAACGCATCCTGGAGTTCCTCGCGGTGCGCCAGTTGGTGAAGAATCCCAAGGGCTCGATCCTGTGCTTTGTAGGCCCCCCAGGTGTGGGCAAGACCTCGCTCGGCATGTCGATCGCCAAGGCTACGGGGCGGAAGTTCGTGCGTCTTTCCCTGGGTGGGGTGCGCGATGAGGCGGAGATCCGCGGCCATCGCCGCACCTATATCGGCGCCCTGCCGGGACAGATCATCCAGTCCATGAAGAAGGCCGGGACCAAGAACCCGGTGATCATGCTGGATGAGATCGACAAGATGGCGTCAGACTTCCGCGGAGACCCCGCCTCGGCGCTGCTGGAGGTGCTGGACCCGGAGCAGAATAACACCTTCCAGGACCACTATCTGGACGTGGAGTATGACCTCTCTCAGGTGTTGTTTGTAGCCACCGCCAACGTGCTGCACACGATTCCCGGTCCGTTGCAGGACCGCATGGAGATTCTGCGTCTCACCGGCTACACGGAACTGGAGAAGATGGAGATCGCAAGGCAGTACCTGGTGAAGAAGCAGGTGGAGGCGACCGGACTGACGGATCAGCAGATCACCTTCAGCGACGATGCGCTGCGTGAGATCATCCGCTACTACACGCGCGAGGCCGGCGTCCGCAACATGGAGCGGGAGATCGGCAACATCTGCCGCAAGGTGGCGCGCAAGGTGGTAAGCAGCTCCAAACACTCGGAGATGGTGACGCCGGAGTCCCTGAGCACCCTGCTGGGAACCGCCAAGTACCGCGACTCTGCGGTGCAGGAGAAGTCTGAGATCGGGTTGGTAACAGGACTTGCCTGGACAGAGATGGGCGGATCGATTCTGCAGACCGAGGTGCAGGTGATGGACGGCAAGGGCAAGATGACCGCCACCGGACAACTGGGTGATGTGATGCAGGAGTCCGCGCAGGCGGCGCTGACCTACATCCGCTCGCGGTCACACCAGCTTGGTCTGGCGCGTGATTTTTATCGCAACATCGACATCCACGTACACGTTCCGGAGGGGGCGATTCCCAAGGATGGCCCCTCCGCTGGAATTACGCTGGCGACGGCGCTGGCCAGCGCCCTTACCCGGATTGAGGTGCGGCGCGACCTGGCCATGACCGGCGAGATCACCCTGCGCGGCAAGGTGTTGCCCATCGGCGGGCTGAAGGAGAAGCTGCTGGCGGCGCATCGTGCCGGCATTCGCGAGGCGATTCTGCCGGCCGAGAACATGAAAGATCTTGCCGACCTTCCCGAGCTGATCAAGAAGGAGATGAAGCTGAACTGGGTGGAGCAGATGGACGAGGTGCTGGAGATTGCGCTGGTGAGCAAGCCAGTACAGGCCGCAACCGCAGGGGAAGAGGCGGCGCTGGCTACGGATACACCTCTGCCTCCGCCAGCCCAGCACTCAACCGGGAACGCAGCTCACCTGTAAGACGGACGAATCGAGTCTCCGAGCTCACCTTCACGACCTCGTGGAGCGGGCCCGGGACTCCAATCGTCGCACCATGCTGACTGCAGCGAAGACGAAGACTCAGCAGCCTCCCGCGATGGAGGGGATCAACATGACCTCATCGCCGTCCGCGAAGCGATGGTCCTCGCCGCCCAGAAAGCGGATGTCCTCATCGTTGACGTAGACGTTGACGAAACGGCGCAGCTTGCCGTTGGTATCCTTCACATTCTGGGCCAGGGCAGGATATCGAAGCTCGAACTCGGCCAGCAGGCCGGGAAGATCCTGGGCCTGCGATTCAAAGGACTTTTGGCCCTCGGTGTGGCGGGCCAGGGCGGTGGGAAGGACGATTCTGATGCTCAATGGGCACCTCCTGCAAGTGCGGGTTCAGCCTGGATGCCGAAGAGTTCGGGCTCGACGGAACGGATGTACTGGTCAAAGTCAGAGAGCTTGGGACGGACTGCATACTCTTCCGCAAAGCGCCCGTGGAGGGCGTCAGTGGTCTTGAGACCGTTGCCGGTGATGCAGACAACAGTCAGTTCATCGCGCCCGATGCGGCCCTGGGAGAGCAGCCGCGCGGTGACTGCGGTGGTGACGCCACCGGCCGTTTCGGTGAAGATACCTTCATCCTCAGCCAGTTCCTGGATACCGGAGACCAACTCGACATCAGAGACATCCTCCGCCCATCCGCCCGTCTCCTGAATCATCCGGGCGGCTGCCGGACCATCGGCGGGGTTGCCGATGGCCAGGGAGCGGGCGATGGTCTGGGGGCGCTGGGGCTCGATGAGGTCCCAGCCGTTTTTCACCGCGTGGGCGATGGGCGAGCAGCCGGTAGCCTGCGCTCCGAAGAAGCGGACCGGCTTGTCCTCCACCAGTCCCAGGGCGACGAACTCCTGAAAGGCCTTGCGGATCTTGCGAATGAGCGAGCCGCCGGCCATGGGGCAGACGACGTTATCGGGCAGACGCCAGCCAAGCTGTTCGGCGATCTCGTAACCGACGGTTTTGGAGCCCTCGGCGTAGTAAGGGCGAAGGTTCACATTCACAAAACCCCAGCGGTACTCATCGGCGATGAGGGTGCAGAGGCGGTTGACGTGGTCGTAGTTGCCCGCGATACGCACCAGGCGAGCTCCGTAGACCTGGGTGTTGAGTACCTTGGCCGCCTCCAGATCGGACGGCACCAGGATGCAGGCCTTGAGCCCCAGGCGTGCGGCCTGGGCCGCGGTGGCGTTGGCCAGATTGCCGGTGGAGGAGCATCCCACGGTGGTGAATCCAAAGGCCTGCGCGTTGGCCAGGGCGACCGAGACCACGCGATCCTTGAAGCTGAGTGTGGGAGAGCAGACAGCGTCGTTTTTGAGGTAAAGATTGTTTGAGCCGAGTCGCCTGCCCAGATTACGCGCCCGGACCAGCGGGGTAAAGCCTACGGGAAGATCGGGCTGAAAGGCCCGAATGACAGGAAGCAGATCCTGATAACGCCACATACTGGCAGGGCCGCGAGCGATCGATTCGCGGGTAAGGCGGCCACGCACGGAGTCCAGATCGTACTGGACCTCCAGAGGCGCAAGGCAATCCGGACAGGCGGAGAGAGGACGGTTGCCGTAGGTCTTGCCGCATTCGTTGCAGCGCAGCTCATAGCTGGTTGTCGAACACTGGTACGTACCGGGAGAGGACATCTTTTCGACTCCGATGGCCGAAGGGTGCTGTCCTGCACTGCCGCTCTCTGTCTTGTGAATGGGGCCAGGGAGAGTAAGTGGAATCGATTCGCTTGGGAAAAAGCGCATGCTTCCACCGAATCTCATGTGCCCTGCGCCCGGAGCGCCATCATCGGCGCTCAGCGAACTCAGCCAGCTTCGCTGGCCCAAACAGGAGAGAGTTGACACCGGTACTTTGTTCTGTCCGGTTGTCGTGGCGTCACAGGGCTCGTCCCTCAACCACTCTGCATGAAATTCGACCCGCCGTAGCGAGAGGAATGATTAACGTTTACCATCGAACGCCCGCGGGCGCAACCCGCGCTGGTCCCGAAAAACTTCGCTGGAGCGCGAGCAGCGGCGCTGCTGCCTGGTTTCCCGAACGGTGACCCGACTGCAACCCATTGGCTCGCAACACGAGAGACGCCGATCACACAGCACGTTGCGGCGAAGTTCTATACTGGGCAGCAGATATGGCCATCTGGAAGGATATGCCGACGGCGACCGTCGCCAAGCCAGACGAACGAGCGCCGGCGAGGGCAGCGATACGGCCCGGGCAGGGTACGTCTGCGACTGCCGATGCGCCTGCGGCCGTGGAGTTGCAGCGCGTCTCGCGGCTGTACGGCAGCTTCGTCGCTCTGCGCGAGATCACGCTGAAGCTGGCTGCCGGATCGAGCGTGGTGATGCTGGGGGAGAATGGTGCCGGAAAGTCCACGCTGCTCAAGGTAATCGCCGGGCTGCAATCGCCCAGCTATGGCCAGGTGACGGTCTTCGGCGAAGAGCCCAGGGACCAGCGCGGCACGGTAGCGTACATGAGCCACGCCACCATGCTCTACGACGAACTGACCGGGATGGAGAACCTGACCTACTTTGCCGGACTGCACGGCGGCAGTGTGCCGTCCGGTGGTTCCAGACGCGCCCATCTGCGCGAGAGGGCGGCCCATGCGCTGACCGAGGTGGGACTGGACCCGGCCAACACGCGCCGGGTGGGCGAGTACTCACAGGGGATGCGGCAGCGGGCCTCGCTGGCGCGCGTACTACTCTCTGAACCGGATCTGCTGTTGCTGGATGAGCCCTTCTCCAACCTTGACGTCGGCTCTGCGCACAGCATGATTACCCGCCTGCTGGCCTATGTTGCCGAGCCTGCGCAGAGCGGGTTGGCCCGCACTCTGCTTTTGACCACCCACCAGGCAGAGCTGGCGCAGCCGCTGGCTCGGAGCACGCTGACCCTGAGCGGCGGTCGCCTGGTCGCTTTACTGGAGACAGGGAAGGCCGCCGCTTCGCGGACCAGCGCGCCCATGCAGACCGGAGCCGACTGATGAAACCCGCAGTCAAGGCAGGAGGCCCCAGCAAGACGAACGCGGCACGGCACCTGGATACCCTGGGGATCGCCTACGAGTTGCGCGCCTACGAGGTGGATCCGGACGACCTTTCGGCCGTCTCGGTAGCGCTCAAGGTGGGCCTGCCCGCCGAACAGGTCTTCAAGACGCTGCTGACCCGCACGCACGACGGCGAACATCTGTTTGCCGTCGTGCCGGGCAGCTCAGAACTGGATTTGAAGAAGCTGGCTGCGGCTGCGGGCGTACGCAAGGTGGAGTTGGCCGCACTGAAGGATGTGGAGCCTCTGACAGGGTACATTCGCGGCGGTGTGACGGTGCTGGCGGCGAAGAAGCCCTTCCCTGCCTTTGCCGATGAGACCCTGGAGCTGTTTGATGTGATTTCCATCTCAGCCGGGCAGCGCGGCCTGCAGTTATTGCTGGCGCCGCAGGACTATCTTCGCGCCACCTCGGCTGAAGTGGCCGACCTGACCAAAGCCAATCAACCCGCTGCCGACGCTGCCCCCTTCCGCCACTCGCAAGGACACGCATGAACTACGCCCAGCACGTACTCACTCACCTTCGCAAGGATCTACGCCTGGAATGGCGCACCAAGGACTCGATCAACGGCATGCTGTTCTTTGCGCTGCTGGTGGTGGTGGTGCTCGCCATGGCCTTTGACCCGGCATCGTTTCCCAGCATGACCCGCCAGATCAGCGGCGGCCTGCTGTGGGTGGCGCTGCTGTTTGCGGCGATGACGGCGCTGAACCAGTCCTGGGCGAGAGAGACCAACAACAGTGTTCTGGACGCGCATCGGCTCTCGGCGGCGCCGGCTTCCGCGCTGTTCATCGGCAAGGCGCTGGCCAACTTTCTCTTTGTTACCGCGGTGGAGGTGGTGCTGGCGCCCATCTTTACCGTCTTTTACAACCTGCAGCCGCTGGGCCAGACATGGAAACTGCTGGTGATCCTTCCGCTGGGGACCTGGGCGCTGGTGGTCAACGGCACCTTCTTTGCGGCGCTGAGCCTGCGCACGCGCAACCGTGAGACGCTGCTGCCCCTGGTGTTGCTGCCCATCACGATGCCGGCGTTGCTGGCCATGATCCAGGCCACTACGGCCGTGCTGACCGGCGAGTTTGAACCGACCTTGTGGATCAAGGTGCTGGTGGCCTATGTGATCATCTTCACAACTGCCTGCGTTCTTTTATTCCAGACTGTTCTGAGCGCGGATTAAACATCGCGGAAAGCAGGAACGGCGCACAGAGTATGATCCTGGGATCGATGCGGAGAACGCGAAGGCGGGAAGGCCGGAGTTTGCCACAGGAGTGTGGCGCGGCACGCAAAGGCGCTCTCCGCACCGGAATGCCTCCGGGAATGCTTGCGGGCCGGCTTCAAGGGAGTGCGCTGAAGAGCTAAAATCATCGATGGTGACGAATATTCAAGGATCAAAGAGATCAAACGGAACAATGCCGAAGTGGGCCCAGGGCTGGCTGGGACTCACCGTGATCGTGCTGACCTATGGCTTCTACCAGGCCATGGCGGCGCCCCGGGAGGCGACGATGGGCAATCTCTACCGCGTCTTCTTCTACCACCTGCCGCATGCGATTCTCAGCTTTGTCTTTCCCTATCTGAACCTGGCGGCATCCCTTCTGTACCTCTTCTGGCGCAAGCGCAACGTGGAGCGCGCCGCCGCGGCGGACGCCTTTGCCCTGGCCTCCGCGGAAGTGACCGTGCTCTACGCCACCATTGGGCTGGCAACGGGCATGCTTTGGGGACGGGCGGCCTGGGGCATCTGGTGGGCCTGGGATGCACGCATGACCACTTACCTGCTGCTGTGGCTGCTCTACGTCTGCTATCTGCTGGTGCGGAGCTTCTCCTCCACGGGACAGACGGCGATGATCTCCGCCGTACTGGCGATCTTTGCCGCGATCGACGTTCCGATCTGCTTCATGTCGATCCGCTGGTGGCGCACCCAGCATCCCGCGGCCGTCTTCGGCGGCGGGGCCAACTCCGGCATCGACCCCAGCATGGCGCCGGCCGTGCTGTGGAACATGGCCGCATGGGCGATGTGGGGAGCGTTTCTGGTGGGCATGCGCTATGCGATTGAACGCCGTCGCCAGCAAGCTTCCAACGCGGAGGCTCTCGGTATTCTGAACGACGACGCTGCCATGGCCGTGCTGACCCACAGCTTGAAGGAGGTGCGATGATTCCCTTCCACACGCTCTCACAACGGCATCTGGTGTTCGCCTACTGCGCCGTATGGCTGTTTCAGTTTGGATATGTGACCTGGCTGGCCATAGAGTGGCGCAAGAGCAAGCGATGAGCCCAGAACAGAACGAAGTGAGCCAGGAAGAACGGCGGTTGCTACCGCCACGCACTGAGCCACCTGCCCTTCCGCTCCGGCGATGGGCTGCGGGCCTGCTGTTGCTGTTGCCTTTGGCGCTCTCCAGTTGTTCCCGGTCGCCCTTCCCTGTCTATCCAGCCAGCTACCACGAGTTTGCCTATGTCTCCAACGGAGAGAGCAACACCGTGACAGCGCTGGATCTGGTCTACCTTCGCCAGGACCGGGTGATCCAGGTAGGGCGGCAACCAACCGGGCTGACCGTCAATCCGGTTCGCAATGAGGTCTACGCGGTCAACACCGGGAGCGACTCTGTCTCCGTCATCGACGCCACCACCAATCGCGTGGTTTCAACCATCGGGGTGCAGCGGACGCCGTACTTCCTCGCGGTTTCACCGGACGGTACGCGGGGTTATGTGCCCAACTCGGGATCCAATACGGTGAGCGTTCTGGACCTGGAGAGGCGACGCCAGCTTGGCTTTGCCTCCACCGGAGACGGGCCGGGGGTTGCCATGGTCGCCCCCGACAACCAGACGCTGGTGGTAAGCAACCGTATCTCCGGCAGCCTTTCGGTGTACACCATTACCGACTCCAGGGAGCGGCCCCTGGAACTGCGCAACTCCTTCTCCGGTTGCCCGGGAGCTACCGGCATCGCCGTGGTCGCGGACTCCAGTTCTGAGCCCGACTCCGGCGCCAAGGCCTTTGTTGCCTGCTCGGCGACCCATCAGGTGATGGTGGTATGGCTCTCCGCGTCGCCCACATCGTGGCGGGGCAGGCAGGATCCCTTCCTGCAGCATGACCATCTGCTGTGCTTTCTGGATGTCGGCGATACGCCCACCCAGGTGGCGGCGATGCCGAATGGAGATGAGGTCTTTACCACCAACTTCGGCTCAGACTCCATCTCGGAGATCTCCACCTGGACCAACGAGGTACTGGGCACCTATCCCATCGGATCCAAACCGGCGAGCGCCATCATCGGCAACGATAACGCCAGCCTTTGGGTATCCAACTTCGGCGCAGACTCAGCCGCAATGTACAGCATCGACGACGGGCGGGTGGAGAGCAGTGTGCGCACCGGCGAGCGTCCGGACAGGCTGACATTCTCCAGCGACCAGCAACTGCTGCTGATTGCCGATGCGGGATCTTCCGACGTTGCGGTGATTCGTCTGCAAGGTAAAAACGGCCCCGCACTCTTTACCATGCTGCCCTCCGGCGGCCATGCCAACGACATCGTTGTCAAGAGCTTCCACGCCGGAACATAGAACAGCACAGAGCCAAGGGACGGAGGCCGATCGTCGCATGGCTCCGGCCGGAAGACGGCCTATCGTCCAGCGTCTTCCGCCTCGCTCTCCAACTCAGCCAGACGAGCCTCGCGGAGCGCCTGCCGGGTTGCGGTGACGTAGGCCCCTGCCAGCAACAATAAGCCACTGAGAAAGGCCCACAGGATCAGGCCCACCGAGACAGAAAACGGACCGTAGGCCGAGGGCAGGTCCAGGCGTGGCAGCGCCAGGATGTAAAGGTACTTGGCGATCTCCCAGAGCACACCGATGACCATCGCGGTGGGAAGCACGGCGCGCGCCGGGATCTTGCGGTTGGGCAGCAGCCAGTAGATGAGAAAGAACAGCCCGATGCTGGACAGCAGAGCGCAGAGACGCAGAAAACTGTCCGCCAGAAAGGTGAAGACGATGTTGTGGATGTGTCCGAAGAAGAGGAACTCCAGAACCGCCTGCTGGGCTGTACTGAGCGCGATCGAAGCCATGGCCAGCGCACCGACGCCGCAGGCCAGCACCAGGGAGACGATCTGATTATGCAGATAGCTGCGGTTGGTGCGCACGCCCCACACACTGTTGAGCGCAACCTCCAAAGGTAGAAAAACCCCCGTGGAAGTCACCAGCAGCATCACCACGGAGAGGATCCGGGTCTGAGTGTGCGCCAGAGCCAGCAGACGCATGTTGCGCATGACAAAGTACTGGTTGCTGGGCAGGAAGTTGCTCATCATCTGCACCACGACGTCCACCATCCGGGTGGAGTGGAAGACCCGCTGCGCCAACGTGAGTTGCAGCACGATGAAGGGGAACAAGGAGAGGATGACCTGCGCGGCGACACTGAAGGCGTAGGTGTGCACCTCCGTCCGGGTCATGTAGTGAAGCAGGGCCGCCATCTGCTGCAACGTCCCGCTCCGGGCCACCGGAACGGAGGGCCGGGCCGCCAGCGTCTGTTCCAGCTTCTCCTGGCCGGCCTCTACTCCATCCTCCTCCGCATCCGGCTGCACCCGAGGGGAAGCAGAGATCGGCTGGTCCGGATCCGTCTTCAGCGCCCCTGCCGGATCGTCGATCCGATCTCCGCCGGAGGGGTTCTCCTTCTTTCCGGAACGGCTCTCCGGGTTGTCGCCGGGCGTCTCAGGGCTGGAGTTCTGCCTGGTCTCCGCCGTGCGCCTCTCCGGAACGATGTTGAGTCTGCCAAAGGACATAGCTCCAGTTTACCGGTGCTCCCCGCCCGGGGTGGGAGCCTTCTACAACGATTCACCGGTCTGCAACGTCGTCCGCAGGCGCGCTGCGGCCCAGGACGCAGCCTCAGCGAGCACCGGGTCCTCGCTCGCAGCCCAGCGATCGAGCTGCGGCAGAAACTCCTCCAGTCCGCTGTTGCCCATGGCCAGAGCCACGTTGCGCAGCACTCGGCTGCGCCGGGTGCGCTCCAGCGGTGAGCCGCGAAAGATCCGGTTGAAGTCCCGGCCATCCAGGCCGGCCAGCCACTCCAGCGCCGGGTTGATCAGTTCCCTGCGCGGTGGAAGCAGATTCGAGGTGGAGACGGGCGCCTTGCGATTCCAGGGGCAGACCTCCTGGCAGATGTCACAGCCAAAGACCTGGCGGCCCAGCAGCGGCCGCAGCTCTTCGGCGATGCTTCCCTTCTTTTCAATAGTGAGATAGGCGATGCAGCGCGTGGAGTCGATGGAGCGCGCGGCATCCGGGACGGGCTGCGGAGAGAGAATGGCGCTGGTGGGACAGGCATCGATACAGCGGGTACAGCTTCCGCAGCGATCTGCCGCGGGAACGCTCCACGAGGCGAACTCCAGGGAGGTGACGATGACGCCCAGCAGCAGCCAGGAGCCCTGCTGCTGCTGGATGATGCAGGTGTTCTTTCCGATCCAGCCAACGCCGGCGCGGACCGCATAGCCTCTCTCCGGCAGAGGTCCGGTATCCACGTAACAGCGGGTGTGCAACTCTTCCGCGGAGCCCTGCGCGGCAAAGCGCAGCTTCAACTCCGCCTCCAGCGCCCGCAGGCGTTCAAGAAGAACGTCGTGATAGTCGCTGCCGGCATAATCCCCACTGGCCTTATGATCGCTGCTGGAGCGGCCGCTCCAGGCATATCGGGCGATCCATCCCGACCGGAAGCCCGGCTGCTCGTCCAGCGGATCGATGGAGCGCGGAGCGTCCACGTTATAGTTGACCGCGCAGACGATGACCGAGCGCGCCCAGGGAATGGAGCGGCGCAGGTCTCCGCGCAGGTACTCGCCGGCGTCGTTGACGCGCTTGAGATAGCCCATCTCTCCGGCGTGGCCGGCTTCGACCCAGGAGGCGTAACGACGATCTTCCTGCTCTGCGGATGAGCTTGCGGGTTGGGGTACGCTGGCCACTCCGGCCAGATCGAAGCCAATGGCCCGGGCGCGCGCTTCAATCCACTCCCGGTCCTCGCGCTGCAGTACGATCGCCATGCCGCTATTGTCCTATCTTTTGCCCTGTCATGGGTCTCTGTTGCGCAGCGTCCCAACCAGGGTTGCTCGCGGGCCGACCATGAGATTCGCCCGGCGAAACGCCGATCCAACGATGGCGGATCAATGCCTGTTCAGCGATGGCGAGGCGCCTGCATGAACTTGCAGCAGGAAGAAATCTTGTTGACTTGATACTTGCTGGATAGGTAGAAGTGGCTTACTCGGCAGGGCCAGGGCTCGAGAAGGCCGGCCTGGGCAGATCGACTGGGGAAGAGCATGAATCGAAGAGAGATGATCAAGTTGGGGACGGGAGCACTGGCGGCTGGAGTCTCTCTGGGAGCCCGGGCGGCCGAAGGAACCAGCCCCAGCGGCACGGTGGAGCGATGGAACGTCTTTGAAGCTTCCTTTGCGGGGCCGTCCGATGGCAATCCATTTCTGGACGTACAGTTTGGTGCAAGATTTACCTTCGAGCACCGCACCGTGGATGTGAGCGGATTCTATGACGGCGGTGGAACCTACCGTGTGCGCTTCTCTCCTGATACGGTGGGTGACTGGAGCTTTGAGACCACCAGCAACGTAGCCTCGCTGGCCGGGCATGCGGGGAGCTTCCGATGCGCCGCGCCGGAGCCGGGCAACCGTGGACCGGTGACGACGGCGCACCAGTTCCACTTCCAATACGCCGACGGAACACCGTACTTCCCCTTTGGGACCACCTGCTACGCCTACCTGTTTGTGCCGGATCCCTGGTACGCCGTAACGCTGAAAAACCTGAAGGCCGCCGGGTTCAATAAGGTTCGCGCCTGTCTGCTGCCCAAGCCTTTGGGGGATCTGCAACCGATTGGCATGCCCTTTGAACGCAAGGGGTCTGGAGGAGGCGAAGGCGCTGAAAACGGCGCAGGGGAGTTTGACTTGACCCGTCCCAACCCCGTCTACTTTCAAGCGGTGGAGCGGAGGATTCAGGCACTGCTGGAGGCCGGCATTCAGGCCGATGTGATCCTGTTCCATCCCTACGACAAGTGGGGATTCAAAGCCATGGGGCCGGAGGCAGACGACCGGTACCTGCGTTACTCGGTAGCCCGGCTTTCCGCATACCGGAATGTCTGGTGGTCGATCGCCAATGAGTACGACCTGATCAAGTCGAAGTCGACCACGGACTGGGATCGGTTCTTCCGCATCGTGCAAGCCAACGATCCTTACTCGCATCTGCGCTCCATTCACCAGAGCCGGGTGGAGTATGACAACTCCAAGCCGTGGTGCACGCATGCCAGCCTGCAGCAGTATGACTTTGAGCGGACGGCGGAACGCATGGCGGCGTGGAACAAGCCGATCCTCTACGACGAGATCCAGTACGAGGGCAACATCCCGCGGCGGTGGGGGAATCTGTCTCCGGAGGAGATGACGCACCGGTTCTGGCGAGCGGTGATCAACGGAGCCTACGCGACGCATGGCGAGACCTACATCACCACCGATGGAAGCCCGGTGTGGTCCGACGCGGGTGAACTGCACGGCACCAGCCCGGCGCGGATCAGGTTTCTGCACGAGCTTCTGGAGAGCACGGGAACAACCGGGCTGATGGCTCCTCCGGCTCCTTACTACCCCAACGCGGGCAACCCCGGAAAGCTGGTGCTGTACAGCTTTGATTTTCACTGCGTGGGCGAGTATGAGTTCCCCTTGCCAGAGGATGTGAGTTTCAAGGCCACGCTGATCGATCCGTGGGCGATGACGAAGCAGGCGATCCCAGGCACCTTCCGTGGCAAGAGCAAGATGGTGCTTCCGGGAAAGCCCTACCTGGCCGTGTTATTCGAGAAGGTATAGGACCTGGGGATGAATCTTTCTTTGTGCAGGACCTCACGGCTGCTGCCGGCGGGGATGATACTGGCGTCGCTGGCGTGTGGCATGGCGCTGGCCGCGCCGGTGAAGGTGATCACCGCGAAGAAGGCGACGCCTCGCGAGCTCTACGGAGCACAGCAGCTTCGCGCCGCCTTGTCCGAGGTTCAGGATCCTCCCGCGGGGGCGCGGGTAATCGCAGGGGTGAGTTCCGCAGGTGAACTGGAGCGATTTCACCTGCCGGCGTTCTGGCCGCAGGCGGAGGAGTCGTTCCTGATACGGCAGGTAGGCAACGCCTGGGTCGTGGCGGGAAGCGATTCCTCCGGCGTGATGTACGGTGAACTGGAGCTTGCCGACCTGGTTCGCGCCGCGCATCATCTGCCCGCCGGCATCGATACGACCGAGCACCCGGCGCTGAAGTTGCGTGGTGTCGGCATCGGCATGCAGAAGCCGGAGATCACCTACGAGGGAGCAGAGTACGACTACCCGTACACGCCGAAGGACTTCCCTTTCTTCTACGACAAAGCGGAGTGGATCCAGTATCTCGACATGCTGGCGGAAGAGCGTTACAACACGCTCTACCTTTGGAACGGGCATCCGTTCACCAGCCTGTTGAAGCTGCCAAAGTACCCTGAGGCACAGGAGTTGCCCACCGCACAACTGGAGCAGAATATCGCCATGTTCCGGTGGCTGACCAAGGAAGCCGACCGGCGCGGAATCTGGGTGTTGCAGGGCTTCTACAACATCCACCTCTCGCACGCCTTTGCGCGCGCGCATCAGTTACCCTATCACCTGTCCGCGCCCACACCGCTGGCTGCGGAGTACACGCGCTACGCGATCTCAGAGTTTGTACGCGAGTACCCTCATGCCGGGCTGATGATGACCCTGGGGGAGGCGCTGAACCCGCATGACGGAGCACAGTGGCTGACTGAGGCGATCATTCCCGGCGTGCTGGATGGATTGAAAGAGAATGGATCGCGGACCAGGCCGCCCATCGTGGTTCGTGCGCATGCCACCGATATCGCCGCCGTGATGAAGGCGGCGCTGCCGCTCTACCCGAACATCGACACGATGTTCAAATGGAACGGCGAGTCGCTGACCTGGACAAACGTGCGCGGTCCGGTACGCGACCGGTTCAAGATGCTGGCCGAAGAGTCCAATGTGACCATCGCCAATGTGCATCTCTTATCCAACCTGGAACCCTTCCGCTGGGGAGATCCGGATTTCATCCGCGAGACGCTGATGAACTTTCCCCGCATCGGTATCGGTGGCCTGCATCTGTATCCGCTGCGCTACTGGGACTGGCCCTACTCCGGCGATGCGACCCAGCCGCCGCTGCTGCAGACGGATCGCGACTGGATATGGTTTGCGGCCTGGGGACGATATGCTTGGAATCCGTTCCGCGATCCGCAGAAGGAGCACGCCTACTGGGCGGCACAGTTTGCCGAGCGGTTTGGCACGGCTGAGGCCGGGGAGAAGCTGCTGGAGGCGTATACGCTGGCCGGTCCTTGCCAGCCGAGCCTGCTGCCCCGCATCGGCATCACCGAGGGCAACCGCGAGGCGCTGGCGCTGGGCATGACGATGCCGCAGATGATCGACCCGGCCCGCTACAACCCGGCGCAGACGTTGTGGACGGGGGATGGACCGCCGGGCGAGCGGCTGGATGAGTATGTTGCGGAAGAGGTGAAGCAGCAGCCGCATCACGGCGCAACGCCGATCGGAGTGAGCGACGCGACGGTGAAGGCCTCGCAGCAGGCCTACGCGGCGGCGCAGGCGGCGGCGCCGTATGTGACTCGGAATCGAGCCGAGTACGAGCGGATCGTCAACGATATGCACTCCATCTCGCTGCTGATGCAGTTCTACAACGACCGCATCCGTGCCGCGCAGGAGGTGATGCTGTATGGCTACGACCGGAAGATCGAGCACCTGCAGCGCGCCGAGCCGCTGCTGGCGGAGAGTGTGCAGCGCTACCGCGAGCTGACCAGCCTGGCCGGCCCTGCTTACCGGACGGCGACGAGCATGGAGACGACGCAGCGCCAGATTCCCTTCCCGGGCGGGCTGAAGCACTTCCCCAGTTGGCAGCAGTGTCTGCCGATGTATGAGAAGGAGCTGGCTACCTTCCAGAGCCGCGTGACGGCGTTGAGCTCCGGCGCTCCGATCACGCAGAAGGCCGCCACCAGGACGCTGCCGCAGGTAGCCTTCCAACTGCTGCCAGGCGCAGGTGAAGCATTTACCGTGGCCAAAGGTGCAGGGCTCTTTGCCGGTTCTCCAGAGGCGATCTCCGAGCTTGCTCCGGAGCTGAGCGGGATGAAGGGGATTCGCATCGCGCCGGAACAGGGTGGAACGCTGCGCTTCACGCTCTCGCAGCCCGCGCAGGTTCTGGTGGGATTCACCCGCGCCGCCTCGCGCAGAAACTCGGTACTCGATCCGGATACGGAGCAGTGGAATCTGGTGCTGCTGCACGCCGTAGCGGCGCCCCGGGTGAAGTCCATGGCGGTATGGGCCAAACCGCTGGCGGCCGGTGAGAATGAACTCGACCTGGGCAAAGGGCAGTACGTGGTGCTGGGATTCATCCCCGCCGACTACCAGGTGGCCGCACAGGTGAACTTTGACCGCAGCAGCGGAAGCGGGACGCCAAATCTGGACTGGTTGTTTGAGTAGCGAGCGGCTGCGGGCGCTCGCCCGCTCGCGACGAACCTCGCCGCTACTCAGCCCGCCTGCTACCTCTGCAGGCCGGGGTTCGGCGATCCGTCGTGGCGGGCCAGCAGGCGGGTGGCCTCGGCATCGGTGATCCGGAGAAAGCTGCCATGCTTGCAGTTCTCCGGCAGGCTGGTGGATGCGGTGATCTCCTGCCAGTGCTTCCAGTCCGTGGTGGCTACCGCCTCATAACGAGCACGGGGCGGCCGGTAGTGGTCGTAAAAGACGATGTAACGGTCCCCGACCTGAATCGCCTCCGGCCCCTCCGACCAGCTCTCATTGATGGGTCCGGAGATATGGCTCCAGGGGCCCTCCAGCGTGGGCCCGGTGGCCACGCGCTCCTGAAAGGTCAGTGGATCGTAGGTCTGCTGCTTGAAGATCAGGCGGTAGGGACCGGTCCTGCCGTGAAAGATGGAAGCGTCGATCGTCACGTAGCCGGGATCGAAGAAGATCGCCGGGCTGGAGAAGGTTTTGAAGTCCGGAGTGAAGGCCGACCAGATCCGGTTTCCCTGGGCGGAGCCATCCATGGAACTCGACCAGAGGACCATCCACTGGCGGCGATGGGCGTCCCAGTAGGTTACCGGCGCCCAGACGTTGTGGGTGGCGGGAGTGCTGGCCATGATGGGGATCTGCTGCTGGGCGGACCAGTGCAGCAGATCGGGAGACGAGGCGTGGCCGAAGGAGTTGCCGCGCCAGTTCCACGTCCACACCAACTGAAAGCCTCCGCTGGGATCGCGGGTAAGAAACGGATCACGCATGATCTCGCCGGGCTGCGAGGGCGTGAGCCACGGTTGGCCGTCGTTGAGCGGCGCGTAGTGAAGGCCGTCACGGCTGAGCGCCAGGTAGATTCCCTGGGTCCCGGGCTCCTGAAAGTAAGCAAAGAGCCATGCGCCGTGGCGGAGCGGCTTTACAGGGGCCTGTGCGCCAGCCCTGGCGGCAGAGAGGCCGGCGACGAGCAGCGAGAGTGCGGTGGCGAGGCTACGGAGGTTGAATCTCATCGTGCGGCCTGCGGACTTCCTTTGGTGATTGCGGCTGCAGTTGGGGGTGCCTGCAACGAATCGCTGAGCAGGGTCTTGCCGCGCCAGCGCGAGGTAGAGGTTACGCGTCCGGTGGCGTCGAAGTTGCGCCATGTCCAGGTTCCATCCGCGGCGTAGCTCTTCTCCCACTGCAGGGAGCCGTTGGCGCGATAGAAGCGTTCATCTCCGGTCTCTTGCCCAAGGTGGAAGTGAGCGATCCACTGTGGATGACCGCTCTGGAAGTAGAAGGTCTGGGTCCCTTCGAGCAGCGTCTCGCCGTCGTTGGCGCGAGCTGTGGACCAGATGGCGCGGGGCTTGCCGCCCGGCCAGTTCTCACGGTGGGGCACAAGCTTCGAGAGGGTGGAGGGATCGGGCGTGGCGGCCTCGCTGCCGGAGCGGATCCACGCTTCATTCATCTGAATCTCGTCGTTCACGGTGTTCTTGGAGGTGACGATGTGGATGATGCCGTCCGGACCCTGCGTCGCGGTGGTGTAGCCGACGGTGAGGATATCCGAAGGCAGGCGCTTCGAGCTCCAGGTCTTTCCGTCGTCGCTGGAGAGAGCAACGTAAGCGCCATCCTTGTGGATATGCTTTTGATGATTGGGGTTGAAGTCGGCGACGAAGAAGAGAAGGCCGTCGGCAAGCCGGATGACGCTGGGCCGCTCTCCGCTGGCCAGCGGATCGAAGGGGGTTGTGGCCTCGGTCCAGCTCTTGCCGCCGTCTGAGCTGATGCCCAGCGGCATGTGTCCCTGATACGAAGAGTTCTTGCCACCGAAGGCGAGCAGGTCTCCGTTGTGGGCAAGGACCAGAGTGGTGTGGCGTCCGAAGGTGCGCTCACCCGTGTCATACCAGGCGCCGCCGTCGTTGTGGGTGGCCCACACCGCCGAATGCGAGCCTGGAGCGTCGGTGGGAAGGTAGATGGTTCCATCCTTGGCGCGGACCACGGAGTTGATCGGTTGGGGGATGTAGCCGCCGACGGCTCCGTTCAAGTGTGGAAAGTGAATCGACGACCAGCTCGCGCCGTTATCCGCGGAGGTGGTGAAGGCGAAGGGCGGCGCGCCCAGGAGACGCGGGAAGCCGAAGAAGAGCCAGAGACGTCCATGATCGTTCCAGAAGACAGGAGCAGCGCAGGCGGCGTCGGCGAAGTAGGGCCAGGGCTCGGGCATATCCCAGGTCTGGAAGCCGGCGCGGCGGCGCATGACCATCACCGTCTGGTCTGGATCATCCTCCTTGTTGGGAGTGTTGTAGTAGGCGGCCACCATGTCGCCGTTGGGAAGCTCCTGGATGGCTGAGTTGTGATACGCAATGCCCAGGCCGCGGGCGAGGCCGATCGCCCAGCCCACATTGGGCATCGACTGGCCGTTGAGGTTCGGAAAGAGCGGATGGACTCGATAAAACGGCGTTGCCGGGTCCGGCCCTTCGGCGACATCCACTGCGGTCTGCTTCACATCCGTGCTGAAGAACCGATGCCACGCGGGGGTTGGATTCGACTGGGGCATGGGAGCCTGGACGACGCGGAAGCCGATGTTTCCCAGAGGCGAACTGTAGCTGGGCGCCATGCTGGCGCGATTGGCGGATCGCGCAAAGTACGGCGCCATGGCCGGGTAAAACGCGCCGGGAGGAGAGCTCTTGGTTCGGCGCAGATCGAGTCCTCCGCCGCGCACCACGCGTGTGTCCCCGGTGAGCGGGCCGGTGGGGTCCACCTGCGGAGCATCGGGGTAGGGTCCGTACCAGTCGGCTACCCACTCCGGCGTGCCTTCGCCGATGACCACGCCCCAGCGGTTGGCCTCACCGGGAGCAGGCGGAGTGTCGCCGGTGAAGAAGGGAGTCTGGGTGCCGGCGCGAGCGGCGTACTCCCACTCGGCCTCCGTGGGCAGCCGCCAGGGTTTGCCGGTCTTCTGCGAGAGCCAGGCGCAGAAGGCCTGAGCCTGCGCGTAGCTGACCCCTGCCGCATAGCCGGGGTACGCCGTAACCCCTTCGTAGGAGGGATCGAACTGCTGAAACTCCTGGACGGTGACCAGATGCGTGGCCATGGCAAAGCTGTGGGTGAGCGTGACCTGGTGCGGCGGGAGTTCATCGAAGTCGCCATGGACGGGACGGTCTGAGTTGACGCCAAAGCCGCTCACGACAGCGCTGCTGAGTGGCTGCTTGTCAGCACCCATGCGGAAGGACCCGGCGGGAATACG
>JAJZDM010000006.1 GCA_021806005.1 Acidobacteriota bacterium
TGGTTGCGGCTACCTGAATGTTGCGCAGCTCGCCGCGCTCGGCATCCCACGCCGCGCGAAAGATTCCTTTGCGTGTGTCGGAGCCGAGCAGGATCCATCGCGGCGTGGGCGGGACCTGAGTTGGGGCTGGTCCCGAGCCGGGCATGGAGTCCGCCATCGCCCTCAGTGCAAAGGGAAGCGGGGGAAAAGAGCGGAGCATCTGTCTTCGCGTCGTCCGGGATTGCATCTGGCCTGCACCTCGTGGGTGTACTCCGGAAGAGCCCGGTCCTGCGGCGGGGCCTGGTCTACAGGGTTTCCGCCAGCGCTTGTGGTTCCCCGGGAAGCTTGTAGTCGAACTCTTCGGGATGGGTCATGGGTCCGATGACGGGCAAGGTGGGAAGGTTGGCGGTATGGCCAGCCTCCTCGACCACGGCGGCCACCTGATGCAGCACCTCATCGACGCTCATCGTATACATTTCGCGGCCGTTGTCATAGCCGCTCTCGATGGCCTGTTTGAGATACCGACCCGCGGCCTGCGCGGCAAGGTAGTCCGTAATCACCTTTCCGTTGCGGCGCTTCTGTTCCACCCATGCCTGGTTAGGCATAGCGATCCACAACGGCTTTCCATTTATGGCAAAGCGTATATCTGTCGCATCGGCGTGGCGGGTTGCAATGGCCACCACCGTGCCCTTCCAGACGCAGTGCAGCTTTTCGGAGGTCCAACGGTCGGTTGCTACAAAGTCTTCGTACATGGCTCTTTCAGGGTAGACGCTGGGTCTTGCGTAAGGCAAGCTGCCGGTCTGGAATCCGTCCGGCAAGGGGGCGTTGTGAAACCCCCTCTGCTTTTGATTTATACTCCTGACATCCTGTTCGGAGTCCGCCATCAGGAACGTCCGCGGATGACGCTCACTCCCTTTGTTCATTCGATCGAAGCGTCCGGTGGCTTGATCTTTCAAAACTCGCTTTCTTTCTTGGCATCCCTACAAGGACTATCCCGTGCGTACACCGCTGCTAACGCTTTTTCTTCTCCAGCCATTCGTTCTGGCTGTGTTTGTACCGGCTCAAACTCCGGCCAGGCCCGCGGTGAAGCCGGAAGCCGGGAGCCCGCCAGATGTTCTGATCTTCGCGAACGGAGATCGCCTTACCGGCAAGCTGGAGGGTGTTACGGCTGGAAACGTCGTTTTCGATAGCGACATGGCGGGTAAACTCACGATCTCGATTGATAAAATCAAGGAGTTGCGTTCGGGTGCTCAGTTTGCTCTTCTCCGCAAAGGGGTGATCGTCAAGAAGCAGGCGGTTCCGGAGGGTTCTGTGGAGGTAGCCGGCGGGAGCCTCAAGCTGACCCCGGCACAGGGGCAGGCTCCTGCCGAGGTTCCCGCCAGCCAGGTGAACTACCTGATCGACCGCGCCTCCTTTGACAAGACGATAAGCCAGAAGCCTGGACTCTTCGGTGGATGGAGCGGCACGCTTACCGGCGGCGCGAGCATAGAGCGCTCCACAACGAGCGGCACCACCATGAACGCGAGCGCGGCGCTGGTGCGGGCCATCCCTGGGGTTCCGTGGATGGATCCCAGCAACCGCACGATTGTGAACATCAATGAGAGTTATGGAAAGCTCTCCACGCCGGTGATTCCGCCTACCGTTCCAGCCTCACCGCTGAGCGTGGTGGTCACCAGCATCTTTCACGCGGGACTGGAGCGAGACGAGTACTTCAGTCCTCGATTGTTTGCCTTGGGACATGTCGCCTTTGACCATAACTTTGGTCAAGGCCTGGAGCTCCAGCAGGTCTACGGAGGCGGTATTGGCTATACGGTGATCAAGGATTCCAGGCAGGAACTCGATGTCAAGGCAGACATGCAGTACGAAGAGCAGCAGTACTTCTCTTCTACCGTTGGTGGGGTCACCACTACCACACCTTCGGTGAATATCATCGGCTCTACCTTCTTTGAGGGGTATACCCGTAACCTGCCGCACAAGGTTCTCTTTACGGAGACGGCCAGCGTGCTGCCCGGGTGGAATAACCTGAGTGCGTTCTCCGCGGATCTGACGGCCGCACTCACGATGCCGGTCTTCAAGCGCCTGAGCGCGACGGCATCGGTGGATGACGGCTTCCTCAACGATCCAGCGCAGTACTACCAGAAGAACTCCTTCCAGTTCATCACCGGGGTTACCTACGTTCTGCCGTAGGTTCCTGGGCTGGCAAGGGCAGGGGGGAGACTCCTGGGGGCGAAGCGGGCACCTCGTGAAATGCCTCCCTTTCGTACCCTCCGGGCTGTACCCCGGCTCCCTCCGGGGCTCCGGGATGTTCTAATGGCATTTAGAGGCAAATAGCCAGCAATGTTCTAATAGATGGATGCATGCCTGCCACCTGGGAGGGCAAAGAGTACTCTCTCCGCCCCACTCGGCAAACAGTGCCTGTTGGGGACCGCGAAGCGGGGAACCCGGGCCCAGCAGCAGATCTTCAGGAGTTCAGATTCGATGTTTGATGTGCGGAGATTGACGGTAAAGTTGGTTTTTTCGAGTTTGGCGGCGTGCCTGCTGGCAGGAGCGTTTGTTCCGGCGACAGCCCAGACTCAAAACAAAAAGAAAAAGAAGCAGAAGCAGCAGGAGAGCGCCGTCCACCACGAGACGAATGCTACCCGGCTTGAGCGCATCCGCCTGGCCACGAAACAGACCTATTCCTATCGCTATGAGATTATCGGCGGGGGCGGTCTGCTGCGCTTTCGCAGCGGAGAGTACCTGCAGAAGAACAATGAGGTTACCTGGGCTGCGGCGTTCAACTACTATCTGAATCGCAAGTTCGCTCTGGTGGGCGATGCCCGCGGTTCGTTTGGAAACGCTCGTGCGTACACCGGCATCAGCAACCCCTACGGTGTGTATCGGCCACAGATCAATGAGTACTTCTTTCTGGGCGGTGTGAGCTATCGCTTTTACACCAGGCAAAAGCTTGCGGTGAGCGTTCAGGGGCTCGGCGGTGACGCCTGGGGTGTCTTCAGCGGCGGCAGCAAAGGGATTCCTTCGACGCTTCTTGGGCTGTGGCATAGCGACCAGCGCCCGGCCTTTTCCAGCGGGGTGAGCTTGGACTACAACCTAGCTCCGAATTGGGCGGCGCGGGTTACACCCACCTGGATTGGGACCGACTTCATCGGCCCGAATGGAGCGAGCATACAGAATAACTTCGGTATCAACTTTGGCATCCTGTATCGTTTTGGCCAGCGCTAAGCCATTTTCCCTGTACGTGTAACGGGAGCCGCGACACGCATGGGCGTTATCCTCGGATCTTTGTTGCGCTGCAGGTTTGCCTGCAGCGGAGCAAGGAGAGCGCTACCGCAAGTCCTCTCCAGGGCGCCCGGCAACAGGAAGATTTTGCCAGGGGGTAGAATATTCCTATGTCCAAAGGCTGGGAATCGAAGGGTGCCGAGGAGCAGCAGGCGGAGGCTGAGCGCAGGGCCGAATCAACCTCCGGGCAGACTCCCGAGGCCGTGCGGGCCGAGGTAGCCCGCGTCGAGGCGGAGCGCAGGCGCCGCGTCCAATCACTGGAGCTCCAGCGGGAGCGGGTTTTATCGGAGCGCACCTCAAACGCTCACCGCCGTAGTGCTCTGGAACTGGCTCTGGCCACAATCGAGCGGGAGTTGGAGCAACTCGGCTGGTCGATCAAGGTTTGACACTCAGACCGGCTCCGGCCGATCGCGACTCGCTGGGATGGGCGCTCTCCTCACCTTTGAGGCGGAGTGCGTGTCGAGATTGAAGAGTCGCTCCCAAAGCAAAAATGTAGCCGCTGCACGGAGAATCAGCATAACCGGACCCCATTGAGCGTCCTGAGAGGCGGTCTTTTCTCAGGAAAAGGTGCCTCTCAGACCTTTGCTCCGGCAGAGGAGCCCCGTTTCCGTTTTCGAAACGATTCGTTCGGGGATGCAATCGCCTTCGTCCCGGTTGCCGGATATTCCGACGGGGATGCGCGGCAGAGCCTTCCTTCTGCTCCGGCAGGGAAGGCTGCCGGAGCAGAAGGAACCAGGAAAGACGCCCATGGAGGAGGAAGCTCCGCAGGATGGTGCGGGAAGATGCCGCTACCGTTCTTCGTCGTTGCTCGCGTTCTGATCCTTCAGCTTGCTGGCGATGTTGGACCAGACGGCGTCGCTGGGGTCACCCATGGGCTCAAAGAGACTCTTGGCCTGCTCGGCGATGGTCTCCAGATCGCGCACCAGGGCGGCACAGTTGGCATGTTCCCGGAAGAAGTTGGCGAAGCGGGGGTCGGCGCTGATGGAGCCGCCGCTGGCTTCAAAGAGTTCCGGAAGGTACTCTTCAAACTCGGCAGTGGTCATCTTGTCGAGGTTGATTGAGGCGAGGTCCTTCATCGCGATGCCTCCATCAGCCGGTTTTCAGGCTGCAGGTTCTGAGGGTCGCGCAGCAGTTCGCGCAGCCGCAGGCGAGCCTTGTGGAGTTGAGACTTGCTGTTGCCGGTGGAGCACTCCAGCATGGTGGCGATTTCGTTGTGTTCGAAGCCCTCCACGTCATGGAGCACGAAGACCATCCGGTACCCGGGAGGGAGCATGGCGACGGCGCGCTCCAGCGTCACGCGGTCCACGGAGCCCGAGAGCAGGGTGTCGCGGGAGCCGAAGTCACGCTTGGGCGCATCCTCCTCAGACGGGTTGATGGTCTCTTCCAGAGAGACCAGTTGAAGGCCCTTCTTACGCAGATGCATGAGAACAAGGTTGACCGTGAGGCGGTGCAGCCAGGTGGAGAAGGCGCTTTCGCCGCGGAAGCTGTCCAGCTTGCGGAAGAGATGAAGAAAGGCCTCCTGGGTCATATCCTCGGCCTCTGAGACGTTGCCGAGCATGCGCAGGCAGAGCGTATAGACACGCCGTTTGTGGAGGGCGTAGAGTCGCGCAAAGGCATCGGGGTCGCCTTTCTTTGCGCGCTCAATGGCGTCGGCTTCGCCGGCGATTGGAGCATTCCGCTTGAACAAGCCGGGGTTCGGTTCCGTCTGCATTCTTGGTAGGCCTTGAAGTTCCATAGATAAGTCTGTCCGTTCCTGGCCAGATACGGCCCGCTGATCGAACGGCGCAGGGACACTACTGTAACTGTAACTCTCCGCGCTGGATAAAAGTTTCAGATGCTTGGACGAAGCAAACCCTCTGCAGGGTTGTCCTCCGGGGGAGGCCGGGCGCGGAGAGAAGGGCAAATCCTAGATTTTACGGTGGATGATGGTTTCTACCGGGAGGTTCGGCGTCGTACACACGGGTATTTTGTTGGTCTTCAGCTTCCCAGGAATCGGGCGTAGAGAGAGCGAGCCAGCCCGACGTCCGTGGTGCCCTGCACGAGGGCCCGGCCGTCGGGGAAGACGGTGAGGGTGTAGGCACCGTAGCTGAAGCGAAGGAGAAGACCGTTGGCGCGGGCGTCGCGGACCTCTCCGAGACGATCCAGACGGGTTTTCAACTCGCCAAGGTCGATGGAGTGCTGATGCTGATGGATCTGTACCGAGTTGCGTCCACAAAGGGTGATGTGCGGCCGCTGTTCACCGGAGAGCGCGCGGAAGTTGCGCTGGTCGCAGACCTCGCATCCGGGCCGGGGGGCGCCGGTGGAGATCTCGGAGCGAAACAGGGTCCCCTGGGGGTTCGGAGTCCAGAGATCAAAGGAGACAAGGGAGCGGCGCATCAGGTGGGGTTGATGGGTGAGAAACTTCAGGGCCTCTGTCGTCTGAATCGAGGCGGCCAGGTTGACGGCCATGGACAGAATGCCGGCGGTGTCGCAGGTCTCCAGGTTGCCGGAGGGCGCCGAAGGGAAGATGCAGGCCAGACAGGCGGTCGGTTCGACAACCGGCGCTGCTTGGCTGCATGCTGTTGCATCCTTTTCTGCAGGGCCGGATATGGTTTGGCTGGCCGGTCTGGGCAGGATGTTCATGGTGGCCGCGTAGGCGCCGACGGCGGCGGCGTAGATCCAGGGGCGGCCGTCACGGACGCAGAGGTCGTTGATCAGGTAGCGGGTCTCGTAGTTGTCCGTGCAATCCAGGACGAGATCTGCAGCCAGGAACTGGGCGGCGTTCCGGGGGACCAGATCGGCGACGTGCGCTGTGACCTGGACGCTGGAGTTGATGCGCGCCAGATGGCGGCGTGCAGCTTCTGCCTTGGGCAGAGCCAGGTGGGCATCCGCTTCGTCGAAGAGCATCTGACGCTGCAGGTTGGATGGTTCCACGAAGTCCCTGTCGATGAGGGTGAGGTGACCTACGCCGGCTCTTGCGAGCAGGCTGGCGGTGGCGGCTCCCGTGGCGCCTACGCCGACGATGACCACATGGGCGCGGCCGAGCAGGTGCTGGCCGGCTTCGCCGATGCCGGCAAAGAGAACCTGCCGGGAGTAGCGTTCGCGGTCGGTGATGGCGTGATCCGGGAGGGCGTGCGAGAGGGCTGCGGGATGCTCCGGAGGGGTCTCCGAATTTGCTTCCGGACCCGCGTCAGGAGCCGGGTTCGCGTCGAGGTTGCCGGGGTCGGAGAGGAACGCGGACATATATCTGGAGTATACGTTCGCGGTGGGGCCTGGAGGGGCTCCTGGAAACGCCTGGGCGGTTCGGCTTTGGCAGGAAGGCAACTGTAAAATGATAGTGATACGGAACCGTGGAAGGGGAGTGCTTTTGCCGCTTTGCGGTACAGGCCGCCGCAGGATGGAGCATCGCAGAGGACTGGTAGGCGGCATTCCAAATTGAGGGTTGAGAGGAAGGCGGCGTTGGCGCGGAGCGAGTGGTTGAGCGAGCGCGAGAGAGAGCGACGCCCCGCGCGCCTGCTGGAGGTTGGGGGGCCAGGGGGAACTGTGCAGCAGGCCCGCTGCTGGCGGATGAGGCATTGGATGCTGGCCCTTGCGCTGCTACCGGTGGCGAGGATGACGAAGGCTTCAACTCTATCGGACGGGACCCCGGTTGCGCAGAGTGTGCAGCATACGCTGCCGGCACTGCACGTCAGCCTCTGGTCAAAGACCGGCGCGACGGTGACAGCCGTGAGGTTCGCCGGAGTCACTTTTCCCGCGGGAGATGCGATCTTCTCCCAATTGGAGCAGAGGGTGGGCCAGCCGCTGGACCCGGGCAAGGTGCGCGACGATGAACGGCGGCTTTTTGCGACCGGATTGTACCTGGATCTCAGTGTGGATTTAGTGGCGTCTGAGGCTGGCGTCATCCTTGTCTACTCCGGCCAGCCGCGCTACTTCGTAGGCAGAGTGACGATTGTGGGGGTAAACGACGGCCGGCTGACATCGCTGCTGGAGTTTTCGACCCGGCTGGATCCGGGTGCTCCGTTCAGTGATGGGGCGCTGGCGACCTCAGTAGAGGCGGTGAAGGAGGCGTTGGCGGAGAATGGTTTCTTTGTTCCGACCGTAGCCATGCAGACCAGCGTGGATGACCTTGCGCACCAGGTGAACGTTACGTTTACGGTAAGCACCGGACCGCAGGCCCATATTGGATCCGTGACGGTGGACGGCCCCGACCCTGGGATGGACATTCCAACCTTTCGCAGCAAGGGGCACATGGACTGCGGCCGATTGACAACGCTATGGGATACGGCCTTTCACCGGAGTTGCATTCTGAAGGTGACTCGCGGGACGGTGAGCAACGCACTCTCTGGAGTGCGCGCCTTCTACCAGAACGAAGACCGCCTGGAGGGAACCATCAGCCTGCAGCGCTCGCTCTATCAACTCCCCACCCGGCAGGTGGACTATGACTTTTATGCCAATCAGGGGCCGCGGGTGGAGGTAGAGGTGGATGGGGTGAAGCTCTCCCGGTCGCACATCAAGCTGCTGGTTCCCGTCTATGAAGAGGGAGCCGTGGACCGCGACCTGCTCAACGAGGGCATGTACAACATCAAGGACTATCTGCAGCAGAAGGGCTACTTCAATGTGATGGCGAAGGTGGAGTTGCTGAACAGTGGCAACAGAGACGTGAAGGTGTTGTATACCGTGCACACCGGCCGCAAGCACAAGGTGACGGCGGTCACCATCCGCGGCAACAAGTACTTCGATCGCAGCACGCTGGAGAAGTTGATGCGAGTGAAGAAGGCGGACGCCTACCAGCGCAGCGGGCAGTACAGCGCGCAACTGGTGGCAGAGGATGTGAACTCGATGGAGGCGCTCTACCAGGCCAACGGGTTCAGCCAAGTGAAGGTGACGCCGACGATAAAGGCGATCGACACCGGGCCGGGAGGAAAGCCGCTGAAGGTATCTCAGCTCCAGGTACTGTTCACCGTGGAGGAGGGACCGCAACAGAGGTTTGGCAAGGTGGAGTTGACCGGCGTGGCGGGTGCATACAGGCCGGAGGTGGTGGCGATGCTGAGCTCCAGGACCGGCCAGCCCTTTTCGCTGAATACACTGTCGAACGACCGTGATGCGATCCTGGGATACTATCTGGCCCATGGCTTTGACCATGCGCGGGTAGAGATTACCGAGCATGTGGATCCATCGAACGCAGCGCGAACGGATGTGGAGCTCCAGGTGATTCCGGGGCAGCAGGTGAAGGTGCAGAACGTTCTGCTCTCCGGCGTTGTGCATACCCGGGTCAAGGATGTGCTGAACCAGATCCGGGTTCATGCGGGCGACCCACTGGATCAGGCTGCGCTGCTGGAGACGCAGCGCAACCTTTACAACATGGCTCTGTTCAGCGAGGTGAACGCGGTGGCGCAGAACCCGATGGGGGACTCGCCGGAGAAGAATGTACTGGTGCAGGTGACCGAGGCCAGGCGCTGGGATGTGACCTACGGCTTTGGCTTTGAGGCGCAGACGGGTACGCCGGGGGTGGTGACAGGTCTGCCCAAGGGATCCACGACGGCGGCCCAGAACGGAAAGGCGGGGGTCAGTCCGCGGGTGTCACTGGATGTGGCGCGGATCAATCTGCGGGGTACGCAGGATTCGCTGACCCTGCACTCAGACTATGGACTGCTGGAGGAGATTGCGTCGCTCACCTTCAACGTGCCGCTGTTCTTCGGCAAACAGAATCTGACCGGGTCGATCTCCGGTGGGTACTCCAACATTCAGGACATTACCACGTTTGCTTCTTCCACGCTGCAGGGCGATCTGCGGCTGACCGAGAAGGTGAAGCGTGCCGACACGTTGATCTACGACTTTGAGTATCGGCGGGTGTCGGTGAATCCAAACTCGCTGGAGATCACGCCAGATCTGATTCCGCTGCTCTCCGAACCGGTGATTGTGGGCGGGCCGCAGGTGACCTGGATCCATGACACACGCGATCCGGGTCCGCTGAACGCGACGAAGGGGCACTTTCTCTCCTTGCAGGAGTTTGTGGCCAGCTCCAAGTTCGGATCACAGGCCAACTTCAACTCGCTGGATGGCACGGAGTCTTCGTATTACAAGCTGGGCAAGGGGTATGTGTTTGCGCGCAGTCTGCGCATTGCCTTTCAAAAATCGTGGGGATTGAACCCGAACGCATTCAATGCGGGACAGCAGATAGGGGTGGTCTCCACCGCGTGCGCTGGATCGTTGCTGGAGACCAACCCGACCTGCGACGCGGTACCTCTGCCGGAGCGACTGTATGTGGGTGGAACGGACTCTCATCGTGGATTTGGTCTGAATGACGGCGGGCCGCGCGATCTGACCACGGGCTATCCGGTGGGAGGATCGGGCGCGGTGGTGAACAGTTTTGAGCTGCGTATGCCCCCCTCGACCCTGCCGCTGGTGGGCGACAGCATCTCATTCGTGCTCTTCCATGACATGGGAAATGCGTTCGAATATCCGGGGGATATGTTCAAGAGCATCGAGCACTTTCATCAGCCGGACAGGACTGCGTGCAGGGATCTGACGGGACCGCTGGCGGCTGCGGGTGGCGTGGCTTCCAATGCCGTAGGGAGTTGCAACTTCAACTACTACTCGCATGCGGTCGGCGTCGGGATGCGCTATGGAACGCCGGTGGGGCCCATCCGGCTGGACTTCAGCTATAACCTCGACCCGCCGATCTATCCGGTCTTCGACGATTTCACCGGTGTCCCGCCGTATGTTGGCGAGGCGAGTCACTTCAACTTCTTTTTCAGTATCGGACAGGCGTTCTAAGCGATGAAGCGGCAGGCGCGACAACCCGGAGGCGGACAGAGGCGGAGTGGCGGAGTCCGGCTTTTACTGCTCACCCTGCTAACGGTAGCCCTTGGGGCTGACCTTGCGGCGAGTGCGTTGCCTGCGCAGAGTCTCTCTGCGCCGCCGCCGGCAGCGACGAAGCCCTCTGTGGCCAAATCGCAGTCGCCTGCGACGCCGATCATCCTTCCCCGGCTCCCGGCGATGCCGCCTGTCCAGGGAGTTGAGGTGGATCGAGTGGTGGCCATCGTGAACGGAGATCTGATTCTGGACAGCGATGTGGATCTGGAGCGCAGGTTTGCGGCTCTTCTGCCTTACGGTGAGGCGAGCGGTCCTTATAACCGCGATGCGGCGATCGAGCGTCTGATCAATCGGGATCTCATTCTTCAGCAGATGCGTCTGCAGCAGGGAGGAGAGATTACCCAGGAGGCCGCCGTCCTGGATCTGAACGAGGTGCGCAAGTCCATTCCAGCCTGCAGAGAGTATCACTGCGAGACGAAGGATGGCTGGGAAAGGTTTCTGGCGACCGAAGGATTCACTGCGGAGAGCCTGGCCAGCATGTGGCGTCAGCGGATGGAGGTGTTGGCATTCATTGAGCTGCGCTTCCGGATGGGGATCATGATCTCACAGGATGAGATTCAGCAGTACTACCAGAAGACACTGCTTCCCCAGTACGCAGCTCTCCAGGTGACGCCGCCACCGCTGAAGGAGATTGCCAACCGCATCCAGCAGGTGCTGCTGGAAGAACAGGTCTCGAATCTTCTGGATGACTGGTTGAAGAGCCTGCGGGCGCAGGGCAATGTGGTGGTGCTGGATCACAACGGTTCCAGGAAGGCGGTCGGGGCTGGAGAGGAGGCGCCATGAGTGAAGAAGATCCGGGTATGCCTCCGCCATCCGGGCCTGACATGCCGGCTTTGGATGCGGAGGAGCCAGCCGCGAAGAAAAGTGTTGTGCTCCACTTCTTTGGCTGGAGTGCCGCATCGCTGGCGGCCTTTTTGATGGCGCTGCTGGTAGCCGTCACGTGGTACTCCGGTACACCAGACTTTGAGCGCCGCCTGCGAGGCGAGGTGGTGAGCACGCTGGAGAACGCCAGCGGCGGGCGCGTGGAAGTGGAGAAGATTCACTTCAGCCTCTGGCGACTGGCGATTCAGGCCGATGGCCTGGTGATCCATGGAACCGAGGGGCCGGGGGAGATGCCGTACCTTGCGGCGTCAAAGATCGTGCTGCGGCTGCAGCTCAACATGGTTTTGACCCACATCCGCGGGTTGGGACCGCAGTCGCGGATCAGCCTGCGATATCTGCGCATCGAGCAGCCGCGCTTTCATCTGATCGTGTACCCGGATGGACACACCAATGCACCGGTTCCAAAGCACCCGCAGCGACTCAATCAGTCATTGACGGATACGCTGCTGGATCTGGAGGCCCGCAGGGTGGAGTTGGTGCAGGGGATGGCCGAGCTGAACGATCGTGTGATTCCCTTCAACCTGACAGCGAGGGATGTGGACGCGCAGATCGCGTACCTACGCAGCACGGACCGGTACGGAGCCACCATCGATCTGGCCGATCTGCAGACCAGGATGGCCTCACAGCGGGCGGTGCAGTCGAGGTTGCATCTTGAGGCGGAGATGGGACGCAATATGGCGGTGATCTCCGATCTGGAGTTCTGGAGCGGAGCAGAGTCCGGCCAGGCAGTGGCGCCGGCAGCGAAGAGTGATGCTGCGGGAGGAACAGCCACCCACCTGGTGGCTCATGCAGAGCTGAGCAACTTTGCGCAGCCGCTGTGGAAGGGAGAGGTCTCCGGCAGCGTAGGACTGCGGCAGTTGAGTGATCTTGCCGATGTGGAGGGCCTCACCGGAGGGACGCTGGATGTGAACCTGAGCGGGCATAACTGTGCTGCCGCCCAGAGTGCGGCACCGGTCCGGCATCATCCGCTACGACTGTGGTCCCAGCGCAACGGGAATCAAGCCAGAAAGAGCGCGGCAGCTACCGGGGGCGCAGAGGAGTGCAATCAGGGATTTATTCTGGCCGGCTCGATGACGATGCACAAGGTGGGATACCGGGACGAGTATGTGCGTCTGCACGATGTCGATGGGGGGGCGCATCTGCGCATAACACCGCAGGATCTGCAATTTACTGCGGCGAGTGCCTTCCTGCCGGACGGGGGATCTGCGAAGGGCGATCTGACGATCGATCACTGGCTGGGACGTCATACCCTGGCCGACCGGTCCCACGCGATGCTGACGGCGACGGTGGATCATATTCCGCTGCGCTCAGTGATGGATATCGTCGGCCCGGAGCATTATGGCGATCTCGGGTTCGATACGTCCATCACGGGGCCGGCGACGGTGGAGTGGGGCGGTCCGCACCTGGTCGATATCTCTGACACGGTGCAGGTGCAAGCGGACCTGATGTTTGCCCCGGTGGGCCTGCGGAGAAGGGGTGTCATGTCCAATGTTCCCATCACGGGCGAGGTGATAGGTCACTATGACGGGCGCCAGGAGGTGGTGAATCTGAGACGGCTTGCGGTCCAGACGCCTTCGAGTTCGCTGCTGGCCGACGGCATGCTGGGCGTGAATGTCGGCGATCCCTTGACGAATCTGCAGACGAACTTCCATACCCACGACCTAGGCGAGTTTGATCAGTTGTTGCATGCGCTGAAGTTTGAAGCCAACGGAAGAGAGGGAGTCAAGGCCATTCCATTGGTGTTGCATGGAGATGCGAATTTTACGGGAACGGCTCGCGGCGGGATCAGTAACCTGGAGATGCGAGGCCATGCAGAGGCCAGAAATGTTGTGCTGCGGCTGGGAGATGTGAGCGGAGGCATGACGGATGTGCTGATAGACTCCGCAGCGGGGAGCGGCGACTTCTCGCCCAACGGTGGGTTGACGCTCACCTCTTCGACCATCCGGCGCGGAGGTTCGGTACTGAATGTTTCGGGGTCCTTCAAACCGCAACGTGAAGAGTTGCGCGGCGAGCCAGCCTACATATGGAATCAGGATATGGAGGTTGATGCCACGGTGAAGCTTGCCGATGGTCAGGCTGCCGACCTGCTGCAGATTGTGGGCGAGCAGAGGAAGATTCCGGTTACAGGCACCGTGAATCTGGATTTGAACGCAAACGGGACGATGCGGAACATGATCGGCGGCGGAGCCGTGACGTTCACCGATGGTGCGGCCTATGGGGAGAGCTACCAGAAGGTTGCGGTGCGCATCGCCGCTGAGGGACGCCAGGTGACCCTGACCAAGGTGTTGTTGCAGGCGCATGGGCTGTCAATTACGGGCAGCGCCGGATATAACCTGGGCACCAGGCAGCTCCGCGGCGAGGTGCGTGGAAGCAAGCTGCAACTCTCCCGGTTGGACACGATGCACAGAGTCGCGCCGGACGTTGATGGAGTGCTCTCATTTTCGGCGATCGCGAATGGAACTCTGCAGCGGCCCGACCTGCACGCCAGGCTCTCGGTGACCGGGGTCTCCGTGGATGGGAGGCCTCTGGGTGCGCTCTCTGCCAAGGCCGACAGCATGGGCTCGAATTTGAACTACGAGATGCAGTCCACCCTGGTGGGGGCGCAGTTGCATGCTGCCGGACAGACCTCCCTGCTGGACCGTTACCAGACGCAGGCGAAGCTGACCATGAGCGGCCTGGATCTTGCGAATGTGATCGCGCTGGTGGCGCCGGGATCTGTCAAAGGCAGCTCGTCGATGGATGGAACGGTAAGCATTTCGGGACCTGCAGCGAACCCGAGTTTGATGCGCGGCAGTGCTGAGTTCGATCACGTTGATTTCAAGTTGCAAGGGGTGGAACTGCGGGCGGCGCAGCCCCTGCGAGCGAGCCTGAGCGGCGGCGTGGTGCGATTGGATCAGCTTTACATCACAGGGCAGGATACGGACCTGCGCGCCTCCGGCACGGCGGCTGTCTTTGGAGACAAGAACCCGCTGGGTGGAAGATTGAACCTGATTGCCAGTGGCAGCGTCAGTATGGCCCTGGTGGAGACCTTCGAACCAGATCTGATGAGTTCCGGAAAGGTCACCTTCAAGGTAGCGGCCGGAGGCCGGTTGAAGAGGCCTACGGTGGACGGGGATGTGGAGTTTCGGAGTGTGAACCTGTCGGTAGATGGAGTCGCCAACGGATTGAGCAACCTGAATGGGACGGTTGTGTTCAACCAGGACCGTCTGGATGTTAAGGATCTTACCGCCATGTCGGGCGGCGGCCAGTTGAAGATCGGCGGCAGCGTTACCTATGAGAAGGGAATCTTTGCCGAGTTGACCGCGACCGGGGATGTTGTGCGAGTGCGATACAACGGTTTAAGCGCCACGACCAATGCTCGTTTCCGGCTGCAGGGGACGCCGCAGTCGATGCTGCTCTCGGGCGACGTTCTGATGACTCGGTTCGGGGTGGGGCAGGACGTGGACTTCTCCGCGTTCTCCTCCATGGGAGGCTTGCAGGCACCGTCGGACCCGAACTCGGCAGCGAACAAGATCCGGCTCGACGTCCACATTACGAGTTCGCAGCAGCTTGAGTTCCAGAACTCTTTTGCCGAACTCGCCGGGAGCGTGAATCTGAATCTGCGCGGTACACTTGCGTCTCCGAGTGTGCTGGGGAGCATCCAGATTACAGATGGCAGCGCCACGTACCTTGGAACCAAATATCAGTTGGAGCGGGGGTTGATCGACTTCACCAACCCAGTGCGAATTGATCCCACGATTGACCTGGACGCGAGCGCGCGCGTGGAGAGCTATGACATCACGGTGGGCGTGCATGGGACGGTAACCAACCTGAAGCCGACCTATCGCTCCGAGCCGCCGCTGACCGAGGCCGATATCTTCAACCTGCTGGCGCTGGGGCGAACCCAGGAGGAGGCCCAACTCAACCAGGAGCAGGTGGGGACGGCGACGAACGCGACCTCGAACGCGCTGCTGGGCGGAGCCCTGAATGCGACCGTCCAGAGCAGGGTAGGCAAACTCTTCGGCGCTGGTTCTGTGAAGATCGATCCGGCATTTATCGGCACCCTGGGCAACTCATCCGCACGGATCACCGTAACCGAGCCACTCTCGCCGCAGGTGACGGTGGTCTTTGCCACGAACATCAATGAGACCGCTGAGCAGTTGATCCAGGTGCAGTACCAGTTGAATGATGAGTATGCGATCGTCGCCACCCGCGATGAGAATGACGTGTTTTCACTGGTTTTCAAAATCAGGAAACGCTACCGCTGAAGGCTTGGGCCTGCGCGGTCGTGCGCTTAAGATAGAGAGATCGAGTCCGGTGGTACGAGGCGGATTCGACCGGCAGCGAAGACGAGGAGCGTTACGGAAGATACCGATGGAGAATGTGCTACGCAGCACGCGCATCACGCTGGAGATGATCAAGTGGGAGCACTCGATCTTTGCCCTGCCGTTTGCGCTGACGGGTGCGATGCTGGCTGCTGATGGTTGGCCGAAGCTGAGGGTGCTGGGATTGATCCTGGTGTGCATGGTGGCGGCGCGGTCGGCGGCGATGGCGTTCAATCGACTGGTGGACGCCAGGCTGGATGCAGGAAATCCGCGCACGGCGATGCGGGCGATTCCGGCGGGACAGCTCTCGGCGGGTTTTGTGGGGGTGTTCACCCTGGTGGCGGCCGGCGTGTTTCTGCTGGGAGCGGCGCTGTTGAACCGATTGACCCTGGAGTGCGCTCCGTTGGCGCTGGCGGTGGTGCTGGCTTACAGCTACATGAAGCGGATCACGCGGTGGTCGCATCTGGTGCTGGGGCTGGCGCTGGGCATCGCTCCTGCGGCCGCCTGGATTGCAGTGCGCGGAAGCCTGGCGCCGCGCATCCTTCTGCTGACGGCGATTGTGATTCTGTGGGTGGGTGGCTTCGACGTGCTGTATGCGTGCCAGGATCTGGACTATGACCGAAAGGTGGGCCTGTTCAGTGTGCCGGCCCGGTATGGTCTGGAGGGTGCGTTCTGGATAGCGCGCTCGATGCACCTGATCATGGGGGCGTTGCTCTTTGTTCTGTTGCGCATGTTCGGGCTGGGTGAGGTCGCCCTGGTGGGAATGTGTCTGGTGCTTCTGCTGCTGGCCTATGAGCATATGATCGTCAGCCCGCGCGATCTGACACGGATGAATGCTGCTTTCTTCACCCTGAATGGCATCATCTCCGTGGTATTTTTTGCCTCTGTGGCTTTGGATATTCTGCACCGGCGATGAGCAGATCCGGAGGAAAGGCCTTCGGGACGCGCCATTCTCCAACCAGGGTGGCCAGCAGGGAGCTGAGATTCTGCGCAAGATTTTCAAGGTAGCGGCGGGCCGTGTTGGATGGAAGCTGATGAGGCCGGCGTCGGCGTATGGGAGAATTTCAAGCAGGCATCAGGAGACGCATGGAACGAGCAGGAAGCATCTTTGACGGTTGGGCGAGCGCTGCAACCAACGGTCTGCACCGGATTGCGATTCAGGGAGAGCGCGGATCCAACAGCCATATGGCCGCTCTGGAGATGCTGGGAGAGGTGGAGGTAATACCGTGCAGCGTCTCCGCGGAGGTGATCGACGCAGTGCTGATGTCGCGCGTGGACGCCGCCGTCCTGCCGATCGAGAACAGCCTGCACGGTTCGGTCGCCGAACACTACGACCTGTTTTTGACCCATCCCGTGCGAATCGACGCCGAGAGTCTGCTGCGTATCCGGCATAACCTGATCGCCGCGCCGGGGGTGAAGCTGGAGGAGATTCGCAGCGTGTTGTCGCATCCGGTGGCGCTTTCGCAGTGCCGGCGGTTTCTGGCCGAGTTTCAGCAGGCCAGCGCGGTACCGTTTTACGACACGGCCGGAAGTGTCAAACATGTGATGGAGAAGGGGTTACGTGATGCGGCCGGGGTCGCTCCGGAGTTGGCGGCCCAGGAGTATGGAGCCGAGGTGCTTCTGGCGGGGATTGAGGACCATGCGCAGAACTTTACCCGCTTCCACCTGCTGCGGCGCTACGCGGACGCGCAGCCGAAGGGGCTGGCGCCGGCCAACAAGCTGACTCTGGCATTTGCGGTGGAGCATCGTCCGGGAACGCTGGTATCCGCTCTCGAGCGCCTGCGCGATGTGGGTGCGGATCTGACCAAGATCGAGTCGCGCCCGGTGATGGGGCGACCCTGGGAGTACGTGTTCTACGTCGAGCTCCGGTACGAGGGCGAGGCGATGGCCGATCGCGCGGTCCGTGTGATCCAGCCGCACTGCACGCTGGTGAAGGAGTTGGGTCGATATGCGGCGGCTTGAATAAGGCTGGGCCCAGGTTGCTGAGGCCCACCAGCGTGCCGGAGGGTGGCCCGTGTCCGAGCAGCGCGAGGTGAGCGCCGTCTGCAACAGGAGCGGACCTCAGGTTACCCACCAAAGCCGGGCGCAAGGTTTTGAATTTGTGGCTAAGTGATTGAAACAAAAGAGCCAGCTCGGCTGGAGCAGGCTCTTTTGCGTAGTGGTCGAAATGTTTGTTGTTGTCTTGGGATCACCTGGGTGGTCAACCGTGGCGCCGGATCAGGAACGCGATCGAGCGACGAGTTGGGCGACCCAGATGCCGAAGACGACGATGGTCATCAGCGAGGCAATCACCCCTGCACCTGCGCAGAATGGTTGGATGAAATTTACCCGGCGTATGATGCCGTCGTTCTCCTCCTGAGCGTCCGGGAGGGCGCTTTCGCTGAGAAAGAGTTGATCGGTTTCGTGTTGTGTCAGCGTGCCGCGATAAACCATCAGGGCGACGAACGCGGTGACACAGATGCCCCAAATAACGGCAGCGATATGTAACGTGCTCATAGAGTCCCCCAGAAACAAGCAATTTTCTGGTCGGCTGTGCCATGCGGCTCCGAGGCGCGAGCAGCGTGGTGGTCGGGGCCTACCTATGCGCCATGATACGCCATAATTATCTCTACGGATGTACCAAATATGGTAACTTACTTTAGTTCGAAATCGTCACCTGTTGGCTTATAAATTGTGGAAAACAAGCAGGGCAACGGCTCCGAAGGCCGCCAGAATCAGGGTCAGGAGGCTTAGCAGGAACCAGACAGAACGGCGAAGCATCTCCTGGTGAGGCTGGGTGATGCCAAAGGTGCGGTAGAACGCGATGGCTACAGCCTCAAGGAAGCGCATGGTTTCATGATAGGCCTGCCGTTCGATGATAGGCCTGGGTTTGATCGTAGACTTTTAGGCCGACGAGCAGCGGGGCCTGGTACCCGGCTATCTTTGGCCCCGGCTGGGGGATGTTGCAACCGTCGCCGTCCTGGGACATCCAATCTGCAGGTTTGAGCCGAGGCTTGCTGGCGAAGGGGCCCGAGGCTAGACTAATGATAAGGGTGCCGGAGGGAGTTGCGGATCCGCCCCTGTATAACCAAGGAGAGCTACCCATGGCCACTGCCCAACCCATTCCCGAGGTCGTGAACGCACCCGCAGTTGCGTCGACGCCTATCTCGCTGACACCCGCGGCGATCACCAAGGTGAAGGAGATTATGGCTACGCAGGATCCGGTTCCGGCTGGATTGAGGATCGGTGTCGCCGGGGGCGGATGCTCCGGATTTCAGTACTCCATGTCCTTTGAGAACTCGGCTGGGATGATGGACAAGATTATGCACTTTGATGACCTCAAGGTGTTTGTAGACGCCACCAGCGCGAGCTACCTGAACGGGTGCACGGTGGACTACGTGGAGACCCTGGAGGCGGCGGGATTCAAGTTTGATAATCCTCAGGTGAAGTCGACCTGCGGATGCGGATCCAGCTTCAGCGTTTAGTGCGCGAGCAAAGACAGTCTTTGAAGACGACAAAGAGCGCTTCCGGCGTGACCCCGTTGAAACTGACGGGGTCTTGCCGTATCTGGTTGCCGGGTGCGGGTTTTAAGCGAATCCGCTGGGGTGAGCGTCTAAGATTGAAGAGAGTCCACCCGCGAAGAGCTGAACCGTCCGCATGAATGAATTCATCGTAAAACTCGCCGACGAACGGGGCCGTGTGCAGGAGCAGACGCACGCAGCGGCGACAGCGGAGGAATTGCGTTCCCGGTTTACGCAGGCCGGGTATCTGGTTTACTCGGTGAAGCCGCGGTCGACGCTGGGGCGGGGTGCGAAGAAGAAGATCAAACTGGATACGTTCCTGATCTTCAATCAGCAGTTTCTGACCCTGATCCGGGCCGGTCTGCCGATCCTGAGCTCGCTGGACCTGCTGGCCAAACGGCAGAAGGATATCAGCTTCCGGGCGCAACTGGAGGATGTGGGCGGACGGGTAAAGACGGGAGAGTCGATCTCCACCGCGTTTGAGGCACAGGGGACCGTTCCGTTGATTTACACCACGACGCTGCTGGCCGGAGAACGGTCAGGAAACCTGGAAGAGGTGTTGCAGCGTTACCTGGACTTCCAGCGAGTGTCGCTCACCTTCCGGAAGAAGCTGAAAGCGGCCCTGATCTACCCTGTGTTTCTGATAGTGATGGTGGCGGGTCTGTTTACCTTTCTGATCACGTTTGTGGTGCCGCGGTTCGCGGGGCTGTATGCCCAGTTGGGGACCAAGCTGCCCGCGATGACACTGTGGATGCTTGCGATAGGGCAGGATGCGCAACACTACGGACTGTATATGGTGCCGGTGCTGGCCCTGTCCGGATATCTGCTGGTGCGCTGGAGCCGCAGCGACTCTGGAGCGGATATGATCGACCGGGTGCGGGTGAAGACCCCGATCCTGGGTTCGGTGTGGCTGAAGTACCAGGTAGGCCTGTTCTCGCGGACACTGGCGACGCTGTTGACCGGCGGCCTGCCGCTGGTGCCGAGCCTGGAGACGGCGGCGCGCTCGATCGAGTCGCGATCCATCGCCAAGGCGGTACACACTTCGGTGGAGACGGTGCGGGAGGGCAAGGGGCTGGCGACCAGCCTGGATCGGACCGGGGTATTCCCAGAGCTGTCCATTGAAATGATTGAGGTTGGCGAGAGCACCGGAGCGCTGCCGCAGATGCTGAACTCCGTGGCTGAGTTCTTTGAGGAGGACGTGCAGACCTCGCTGGCGGCGATCATGAGCATGATCGAGCCGCTGATTCTGATTGTGATGGGTGCGGTCGTGGTGATTGTGCTGATTGCGCTGTACCTGCCGATCCTCAGTTTGAATGGCGTAGGGGGTTGATGCCGATCTCCGCGTCCAGGCCGAAGCCTGGCGATCCGCGACGACCGCCGGCGCGCATTGATTCCGGAGCGAGTGAAGAGTCTTTGAGAGGTTGAGATCTTATGGCAAGTTCCATTCCAATTGCCGTTCCATACAGCAATGAGCCGTTGAACGAGGTGGAGCGGGCACAGATGCTGGCTCGCCGCTATCACGCCGAGTTTGTAGATCTGAAGAACTTCAAGATCCAGGTGGAGTTGTTCAAATCTGTGCCCGTGGACATGATGTTCCGCTACAACTTTGTGCCGCTGGAGCAGAGCGAGGGACGGCTGGCGATCGCCGTGGCGGATCCATCGAAGCTGATGGTGATTGACGAGATTGCGGGTCTGCTGGGGGCCCGGATTGTGACTCGCGTGGCTACGCTGAGCCAGATTACGGATCTGCTGAAGAAGAATGAGCAGTCGCAGCGGGTGCTGGATGAGGCCAGCGAGGGGCTGGCCTTCGATGTGCTCTCCAACGAGGAGAACTCCGAGGAGAACATCTCGATTGAGAAGCTGACGGCCGATGATGATATCTCGCCGATCATCCGTCTGGTGGACACGACGATTTTTACGGCGCTTGAACGGCGCGCCTCGGATATTCATCTGGAGACCTATGACGACTCTCTGCTGGTGAAGTACCGCATCGACGGCGTGCTGCAGCAGGCGATGGCGCCGATTGCGCGCGAGCACCACCAGACGATTCTCTCCCGCATCAAGGTCATGAGCGAGTTGGATATCGCCGAACGGCGCGTGCCGCAGGATGGTCGCTTCCGGGTGCGTTACAAGGGTCGGCTGATTGACTTCCGCGTGAGTATCATGCCGACGGTGCATGGAGAGAATGCCGTGCTGCGCGTGCTGGACAAGGAGTCGATGTCGGAGAAGTTCACCCAGCTTTCGCTGGATGTGGTGGGCTTTGCGGAGAAGGATCTTACCCGGTTCCGGCGCTACATCAAGGAGCCCTACGGGATGGTGCTGGTAACCGGACCGACCGGGTCAGGCAAGACGACCACGCTGTATGCTGCGCTCAATGAGATCAAGAGCGAAGAGGACAAGATCATCACCATCGAGGATCCGGTGGAGTATCAGATTCGCGGCATCACGCAGATTCCCGTGAATGAGAAAAAAGGGTTGACCTTTGCCCGCGGGCTGCGTTCCATCCTGCGTCACGATCCGGACAAGATCCTGGTGGGCGAGATCCGCGATGCCGAGACCGCGCAGATTGCGATCAACTCCGCGCTCACCGGCCATCTGGTGTTTACCACCGTCCACGCCAATAACGTTGTGGATGTGCTGGGCCGCTTTCTGAACATGGGTGTTGAGCCGTACAACTTTGTCAGCGCCCTGAACTGCATTCTCGCCCAGCGGCTGGTGCGCCAGGTCTGCGACTTTTGCGTGCACGATGTTCACTACTCGGACGCTGAACTGGAACAGAACGGTCTTCGTCCGGAGGAGTGGAGGGATGTGACCTTCAAGGAGGGGCCGGGGTGCATTGAGTGCGGCGGTACCGGATATCGAGGCCGGTCTGCGATTCATGAACTGCTGGAGCTGGACGATCAGATCCGCGAGATGCTGCTCGAGAAGCGCCCCGGATCAGAGATTCGCAAGGCGGCCAAGGACAAGGGGATGTCGTTCCTGCGGGACTCGGCTCTGGAGCGGGTGCGGATGGGAATTACCACCCTGCGAGAGATTAACAAGGTCACGTTCATTGAGCAGGGCCGATAGGCTTGGGCATTGCCGGTAAGATGGAGGAGCAGTGCCGTATCCCGAAGCAGGGGATGCTGGCTTTCGGAAGCCGCATTTCCGGGAGATCACAACGGCCGGAGGCCTCCAGCCGCTGTGTGGATGGGACGAAACGGAGTGGCGGATCAAACGTCCAACCTTACAGCACTGTCATCCCTATCTCTTGCAAGGTACTCTAGTTAGAGCCCAATGAATATTCTTCCCCAAGCCTCCGGAATCCGCCCCCGTCTGGCCTGCGAGATTCTGCCGCAGGGTGTGGTGGCAGGCCGTTCGAGCGATGCGAATGCGGCGCTGGAGGCGGTGTCGGTTGCGGCCCTGACGGCGGGCGCTGTGGCTCCCGGGTTGAAACCCGGCAATCTGCCGGACCGGGCAGCGGTGGTGGATGCGATCCGGGATGCCCTGGAACAACTCGGTGAGCGCGCCAACGCTCGCGACGGCAATCTGACCCTGGTGATTCCGGACGCCGCGGTGCGGGTGCTGTTGCTGGAGTTTGAGGCCCTGCCGGTGCGGGTGTCTGAGGCTCTGCCGCTGGTGCGCTTTCGTTTGAAGAAGCTGCTTCCATTCGATGCGGATGAGGCGATGGTGAGCTACCAGACGATGAGCTCCGGCAAGGCCGGGGTACGGGTGCTGGCGGTGGCGATCCCCCGCGATGTGCTGAGCGAGTATGAGACCGCGGTGCGAGATGCCGGTTTTGAGCCGGGCGCCGTACTGCCGAGTACGCTGGCCTGCCTGGCGGCGCTGCAGGATACGAACCCGGTGCTACTGGTGAATGCGAATCCACTGGGGGTAACCGCGGCGATTGTACGCGCAGGCATCCTGCTGCTGCATCGCAGCGTGGATCTTCAGGAGCATGCCCTGCTTGGGCAGACCCCACAGGATCATCCTTCACGGAACTCCGAGCAGGACAGGGTGGCAGAAGCTGCCGCCGCCCCTCCGGCCTGGAGGGATGCTGCCGCCGGGGACAGGAGTTCCGGTGACAGCCCGGCAACGTTCGGTCTGGAGCCCATTCCGCTGGCCAGCGAGATCGCCCAGGCGGTGAGCGTGGCGGCCGCATACTTTGAGGACACGCTGGCGGCGCCTCCGACGGAGGTGCTGAGCGCGGGACCGCTGGGAGCAGAGCGGCTGAGCCGGATTCTCAAGACCTCCGGTGTGGGGGAAGATGGGGGTTGGAAGGTGCGAGAGTTGGTGGAGAACGCTGCGCTTCTGCCGGGAGCGGCCAAGTCGACGGCGCCCCGCGCCTGGCTGTCCGGGGTGCTGGGGGCGCTGCGCGGCTGATGCGGATTACGGTCAATCTCGCGACGCGGCCCTATGTTGAGCTGGGGCCCATTGTTCTGCGGCTGCGGATCCTGATGCTCCTGCTGGTTCTGCTGGCCATGGGCGGACTGGCGGCGACGCATGTGCTGGAGAAGAAGCTGGCCGTTGAGCAGGCGCGGCTGAATGCAGTGCATGTGAAGGTGGTGGCGGCGCAGAATGAGAGGCTTGGCAACGTGCGGCGGATGCGCGAGCCGGCCAACGCCGCGATCCTGACCCGGGCACACTTTCTGAATGCCTTGTTTCTGCGCAAGAGCTTCTCCTGGACGGCCGTGATGATGGATCTGGAGACCGTGCTGCCGGAGGGCGTGCAGGTGACTTCGATTGAGCCGGAGCCAACCACCAATGGCGATGTGATGATCCATCTGCGAGTCTCCGGCGACCGGGACCGAGCGGTGCAACTGGTGCGGAACCTGGAGCGGTCCAAGCGGTTCCTGGAGCCGCGGTTGACGGGCGAGGCGACCGAGGCCAAGGATCTGAGCCAGCAGGGCAACCGGATGGGTGCCGCAGGACCGATGGCGGGTCCGCCTCCGGGGGTAGAGTTCGAGATTCTGGCCAACTACAATCCGCTGCCTCCGGGACAGTCCTACGGCACGGCTAGCTCCTCGGCCGCCAGGGGCCGCTCTGCTTCGAAGTCGGGAGCAAAGCGACCAGCCACGGCTGCCGCGAAGGGAGCCGCGGGGGGCAAGAAGGTGCGTGAGCCAGACGGCCGGCGGAGATCCTCTCTCCCAGCGGCTCGGAACCAGCGGTCTGCAAGCGGGGGTGCGCGATGAGCACGGTCTTTATCCCGCCGGGAAGCGAGCGTCCGTTGGGGACGCCGGCGGGCGCTGTTCGGCCGCCGGAGGAGTCCGCGCCGGAGCGGCCGCTGCCGCGCCTGATCGCACGTGCCCGGAAGTTGCTGACCATGCTGAACCTGCATCTGGCCGGTGTGGCAGTTCTGTCGCTGTATGTTCTGTATCTTGTGGCCCATCTGGTCTTTCTCTGGAAGGGATTGAGCGCGAACAACGACTCCGCTGTGGACCAGCAGCGAGTGCAATTAATTGCTGCGCAGTTGGCCGCCAGACCGCTGCGCGGGCTGGACAAGAAGCTGATAGCGTCCACGCGCGATGCGGATGCGTTCTATCAGATCCGGTTGCCCTACGCGGACTCTCAGGTGGCGGCAGAGATCGGGATGCTGGCGCACAAGGCCGGCGTGCGCTGGACCCATGCGCAGTATGCATACTTTCCGGTGCTCTCAGCCAGATACGCGCTTACCCAGGTAGGGATCGACGCCAGCGTCTCAGGGGATTACCGGCCGATTGTGATGTTCATCAACTCGCTGGAACGGGACAAGGTCTTCTTTGTGATCAATGGCATCGATCTCTCCGGCCAGCAGTCCGGGCAGGTGAATCTGCGCATCCGTTTGACGACCTATCTGCGGCCACCGAACCCGAATGAACTCTCGGCGGAGATGCCAGCGGCGGAGAACGCTGCGGGAGGTCCAACGACGGGAGATTTGGGAGTGGCAGGGCCAGCGACGGGGAACCCGACGGAGAACGGAGCTGGAGCCTCCGGCCAGCGGCCCGGTCAGCAGGGACAGAGGATGGGCCCGGGCAATCCGGGGATTGGCGGTCGAGGGTTTGGGGGCGCGCGCCCCGGCAGCCAGCCCATTACGACGGGAGGTCGGCTATGAGCGCTGCCCCTGCTCAGGACAAGAAGACGCTGGTGGTGGTCTCCGTGTTTGGAGTGCTTCTGCTGGGATTTGTTCTTTATGCCTACGACAGCTTCTTTGGCGGGTCGCCGAACCCTGCCGCCACGGTTGCGCCAGCGGCCGAGCCGCAGGCGGCGAACTCAGAGGCTACAGCACAGCCGGAGGAGCCTGCTGAAGCGTCGGCTGCTCCAGCCCGCAACGGTAGAGCGGGACTGGGGATTGCGCCTGGAGTCGCCGCCCGGATGCTGGCCAGCACATCGTCGAGTCTCGATCCCACCCTGGACGAAGCGGAGATGCTGCGGACCGAGAGCCTGGTGTATACCGGAATGGGACGCAACATCTTTTCGCTTGTCTCCGCGCCGCCGCAGCCGGTGCTGGTGATCCCCAAGGGTATGCCGGGAGCGCGGCCGGGCGGACCGGCGGGTGCGGCTGCGACGGCACCGGCGGGACCACCTCCACCTCCACCGATTCCGCTGAAGTTCTTTGGGACCGCGATGCGGGTGACCGGGAAGAATCAGGCGTTTCTGCTCGATGGAGGGAATGTGTACCTGGCCTCGGAGGGCGATATCGTAGCTCGCCGCTACAGGGTGGTGAGCATTGGAGCCACCAGTATCCGGGTGGAGGATCTGCTGAACTTGAACACCCAGACCCTGCCACTGCAGAACCGCTGAAGAAGTTCGTGGGCGAGCGTGCCGGGCAACGGTTCAGGCTGGTGCAGAGTCGGCTCGGGGCCCAAGGATGAGGGAGAGACGACGGCAATCACTTGAGCCCGGAGCGGATCTGCTTCGTCCAATCTGTTGTGGGATCGTCCGGTTGATCTCCGTCCCGCCCGTCTGCGGCGCCTGATACGGTCTTTAGGAGAGTCTCTTGAAAAACGCTGCCTCCGCATACCGCCAACCCGAGTTCGGGCAGTCCGAGCAGGTCGCCTCCGCCCGGCACCCGGCCGAGGAGGGGTTCATGCTGCTGGCCGCGGTAGTGATGGTGGCGTTGCTGGTGATTGCGCTGTCTGTGGCAGCGCCAATGGTCGCCCGGCAACTGCAGCGGGACAAAGAGGTTGAGAGCCAGCACCGGATGAATGAGTACGTGCGGGCGGTTCAACTTTACTATCGGAGTTTTGGCAGCTATCCACCCTCCATCAAGGCACTGGAGAACAACAACAACATACGGTTTCTGCGCAAGGTGTACATCGATCCGCTCACGGGGAAGGCAGACTACCGGCTGATTCATCAGGGTGAGCAGCGGACGAAGATTCATGTGTTCTTTGGCCAGGAGTTGGACGGTCTGGCGGCGAACCTGGGTTCGGCCGGAGGGATGCAGGGAGGCGCAATGGGAGCCATGGGCGCGGGAGGGATGGCCAGCGCCAGCCCTGCCGGTGGGCTCGGCTCCAGCATTGGAGGAACATCGATCGGGGGCAGTTCCGGAGGTAGTCCGTTTGGAAGCAGTACGAGCGGCTCGACCAGCAGTGGGGACAGCAGCAATGGGAGCAGCAGCGGGAGTTCCGGCAGTGGGAGTTCGGGCAGTAGTGGAAGTTCCGGGACCAGCGGAAGCAATGGAAGCAGCTCTAGCTCGGAGGACCTGAATGCCGATACGCTCGGCTCGATTGTGGGAGTTGGAACTTCCAGGTCCGGGACGTCCATCAGCCAGCCCAACGGCCAGACAAGTTATGAGGACTGGGAGTTCTGGTATGACCCGAACATCGATATGCTCAAGCAGGGGGTGAACGTGAGTGGAGGCGGAGGAATGACCTCTCAGTCGGCCAGCAGCTTTGGGCAGAATGCTGTCACCGGGCAGTCAAACTCAGGTTCGAGTAGCAGCGGGGCATCCGGCGGTAGCAGCCTGTTCGGAGGGAGTTCGTTTGGTGGCAGTTCGACTGGCAGCAGTGGAACGAATGGGGCGAACTCAAACAGTCCGTTCTCGAGCAGCCCGTTCTGAATGTGAGAGAACCGTGCCTGTTGTTGCGGGGAGGGTTGGAGGACCCTGCGCTGTTACGGCGCGGACAGATGTGGATACCGCGTATGGCATCCTGCAAGCCCATATCTCAAAAGGCCCAGATGCGGGGCACCGATTTGTTGGGGGAACCACAAGCGGGGTCGCCCGCGGAGTGGTACTTGCAGCAAAGGTGCTTCAGCGTTTGATCGCCCACATCGCCCAACTGGCGGCGATTACAGCGCCTACGAACAGAAAGAAGCAGAGAGCTCCAAATCGGATCATCATCCTGGGCTGCTCGCGCTGCGTGATGCCAAAGACCACCGAGATGCAGAGCGCAAAGATCAGCATGGCGGAGAAGTGAGTGAGCATCAGAGTGAGGCCTTTCTGCCGTTGGCGAGCGAGTACGCATCGACGGCGGCGATAACGTTCAGAAGGCCTCCGACAACCAGGAACTTGGTACCGTAGTCCGCCAGGGTATTCACCACCGAGGGTGCGCCCCAGTCAAAGAAACGGGCCAGCATGTATGGCAGGCCCATGCCGAGTTGCCCGGCGAAGCCGAGCATATCCATCAGGTCACCTGTGTTGGGCAGATAGACCTTGCCGGCGAGTTGCAGGCCGACGGTGTACATGGTGAGGATGGCGGCAAAGAGCAGCAGGGCGCGCACCCACTTGCCGATGAGAAAGTGTCCGGCACCAGGCAGCAGCCATCCGACAACAAGCACCACGACCGGGAACTTGGTGGAGTTCTCGCCGGAGAGCGGTGGCACCGTCTGCGGTTGCCTGGGCGCATAGCTGGGGGCTTGCTGGTTCGGTGGGGCCATGGCTGTTGATTTTATCAGTAGCATCGGTTGGCGTGCCCCGGCGTGCTCTCAGATCTGCAGGAGTTGGCGCTGCAAGGGGCCGGTGACGATGGCGCTGCCCGGGCGCGTGATCATGTTGATCTCGCTGCGGACGCCGAATTCGCCCGGGAAGTAGATGCCGGGTTCCACCGAGAAGCAGGTGTTGGGCAGGAGGAGACGTTCGTCATGGGTCTCCAGGTTGTCCAGATGGGCTCCGCTGCCGTGCAGCGCGACCTCGATGTTATGGCCGGTTCGATGGGTGAAGAACTCCCCGAAGCCAGCCTCGTGGATCACGGCGCGGGCTGCGTCGTCGGCCTCCCAGCCAGCGATGGCTCGGCCGTCGCCATAGGCGCGCTGGATCGTCTCAATGGCGGCGTCGCGCGCATCGCGGACGGTATTGAAGATGAGTTGCTCGCGGTCGGTGGGGGTTCGTCCCAGAACGCCCGTCCAGGTGATGTCATACCAGATGGCCGAGGGGTCGGGCAGGTCCGGGCTGCCCGGTGCTGCCAGTTTTGCCCAGATGTCGATCAGGATGAAGTCGCCGTTATGCAGAGTGCGTGAATGCTCCGCCGTTGGCTCATAGTGCGAGTCAGCGGAGTTGGGGCCGGCGCTGCAGTTGGGACCGTGGTCGGTCCAAAGGCCGGCCCGGCGCATCTCCAGTCGCAGGAACTCGACGACATCGAACTCGGTGATGGAGGCTCCGCCGCGAACGCCCTCACCGATGTACTTCCAGCCAGAGGCAAGGACTGCATCCAGACGCCGCTGCGCCTCGAAGTGAGTCAGGATCTGAGCCTCGGTGAGCACTGCCTGAAACAGGCTGACGAGATCCGCGGAGCTGACTACATGCTTGCCCAGGGAACGCACCAGTTCCACGGTGCCGGCGTCCACCATGGAGACGTACATGATGGCGTTGCGCGGAGAGTACTGCATGGCGACGGTGGTTGTGCCCTCCAGAATCTCGTCGAGCTTCTGTTCCAGCTCCTGCCAGGAAGAGTAAGCGTCTTTGCTGCCCGGCAGGGTATCCAGCTTGCCGGATTCGATACGATGCACCAGCTTGCGGGGCTCTCCCTCCGCGGGCACAAAGTAGAACCAGCGCCGGGAGACGAAGCTGTTCTCGTCCAGGTCCAGTACCCGGTAGGCGATCGGGTCACGGTGGTGATGATCGTAGAAGAGCCAGCCATCCAACTGGCGTATCCGGAGCGCGGACTGCAGGGCCGAGAGTTCGAAGTGAGCCATCGACTCCATGATAGGACAGCCAATAGCAGGGCGGAGAATCAAGCGGCAGAGATAACGAAGGATTCTGGGGAGATCACGTTCCGGGGTAGAGCCAATGTGGGCAGATCCGGACCTGTTAGGTCCAGGGTTGGGAGTTCCGGGAAGATGACGGGGCCGGCAAGAGCTTTGCGTATGCTCATCGGCTCCTGTCCCAGTCGCAGGGGACGTTGCTGCGATCCATCCCGTGGGTGGGAAGACGCCACGAGGGAGGCATAGAGCCGGACTTTGTGCGAATGGCGGACGCTGATTCAGATTTCATGCGGTATTCGAATGAATCCTGATTGCAGTTGCGTAGAGCGTGGCATCTTACCGGCATACTCCCTCAGGCCCAACCCTCCCGATCCAAGGGGAAGAAGCAGAAGAAACTCAAGGAGAGCTCGATGCCAGCTTCGTTCCGATTTGCATCCCAGCGCCGTGTGCCTCTCGAAAGTAGTGAGAAGGGGCACTATGTTCCTATTGCGGCACCGCTGATGTCTGTAGAGGATACCGGCACAAAGATGGGGCGCTTCACCGTCTCCGTGATGGTGGCTGCGAGGAAGCCCTACTCGATCAAGCCAGGACGCCGGCCAGAGCGACTTGGTCGTGCGGAGTTCGCTCGCCAGCATGGAGCCGATGCAGTGTCATTGCGGATGGTGGAGGCGTTTGCACTGGAGTTTGGACTAAGGGTGCAGCCGAGCCGCCCAGGTCCGTGTGTGTTGCGTCTGACAGGGAGTGCTGCAGCGTTACAGGAGGCCTTCGGCGTCTCGCTGCGGATGATCAACACCCCGCAGGGAAGCTTTCGGATACGGGAGGGGGCCATATATATCCCCGAGGAGCTTGTCGGGCATGTTGTGGCGGTACTGGGGCTGGATAACCGGCCGCAGGCGAGGCCGCATCTTCGCGTGGCGCGGCCCCACAAAGGAAATCTCTCCTACACGCCGCCGCAGGTGGCTGCTCTCTATGGGGTTTCCCAGGGAGCTAAAGCGGGCAAACAGACGATTGGGTTGATTGAGTTGGGTGGGGGTTACCGGAACGCTGATCTGGCAGCGTACTTCGAGGAGTTGAACCAGCCAGCGCCGAGGGTCACGGCAATTTCTGTGGACGGAGCTCAGAACCGGCCCCGAAGCTCCGATGCAGCCGATTGCGAGGTGATGCTGGATATTGAAGTCTGCGCATCGGTGGCCTGTGGAGCAAAAGTGGCGGTTTACTTTGCGCCGAATACGGATCAGGGGTTTCTCAACGCCGTTTCGACCGCGGTGCACGATGGGGTCAACAAGCCCAGTGTCATCTGCATCGGCTGGGGTGGGCCGGAGTCAGCGTGGACGAGGCAGGCCTGCAGGGCGTTGAACCAGGTGTTTCTGGAGGCTGCTGCGCTGGGGGTGACGATTATCGCCGCCAGCGGAGATGAAGGTTCTACCGACGGGGTGAGCGGAGGGGGCAACCATGTGAACTTTCCAGCTTCGTCACCGTATGTGCTGGGGTGCGGGGGAACCAGGCTGTTGGGAAGCGGACAGACGATCACCAGTGAGGTGGTGTGGAATGACCTTGCGTTGGGTGAAGGAGCCACCGGCGGCGGTGTAAGTTCGCTCTTCCCGCTGCCATCGTGGCAGCAGGGTTGTCACGTTCCTCCTACCATCGTTCCGGGTGGGGGACGAGGCGTTCCGGACGTCGCCGGCAACGCTGATCCTTTGACGGGATACAGGGTCCGCGTGGATGGCGTGATGGAGGTGATCGGCGGGACCAGTGCAGTGGCGCCACTGTGGGCCGGGTTGATGGCGCTGGCCAACCAGCAGAGCGGCACTCCGCTGGGTTTCGTGAACTCATTTCTCTACGCGGCCTCCGCGAAGCGGGCCTTTCGCAGTATTACGCAGGGCAATAATGGAGCGTTCTCCGCAAGGCCCGGTTGGAGCGCCTGCACCGGGCTGGGCAGCCCGGTGGGAGATGCGGTCATCGAGTTGCTGTGCGCCGCGAGTTCCAGAGCCTCCAGAGCCTCAAGGGGAGCAAAGCGTCCGGGAGGAAGGGTGCCGGCGACGAGAAAAAGCGCTGCCAGAAAGTAATAGGAGAGATGGCTGGGGATATGGTGAGACTCGAGGCAGGCTGCCGGAGGGGAGGACGGAGCTTTGCCATCGGCCAAATGGACAGGGTGCACTCCTTTCGGTATTTGTTGCGTTTGGGGTATTGTCCGGTTACGCTTGTTGCGGTTAGGCTGGTCTGAGCAACGGAACGGTCATCACGGCGGTATCAAGGCGGTGCAGGCCGAGCAGCAGATCTCTCCGCAGTCTGAAAAGGGAACCGCCCTGCTCGAGGCGAGATGACAAGGCGCAGCACGGTAAGACGATGCGTTGCCGCATCTCGGAGTGGTTATTTCTATGTCTGAAGAACACAAGATCAGCGCTGTAAGGCAGATGAGCTCCGGGCACAACTTGAAGGAGTTGGCCAGGCATCTTGGAGTATCGCCGACTACGATCTCACGTGTCATCAATAACTCCGGAAACAAGTACCGCATCTCGGAGGAGACGCAGAAGCGCGTGCTGGCGGCGGCGGCCGAGATGAACTACAAAGCAAGCCCGTTGGCGAGGGGGCTGCGCAGCAGGCGTTCACAGACGATCGGAGTGATGGTTCCGGAGATCAGCGGTGGCTACTCCGCAGCCGTGCTGAGCGGAATCGAAGATGTGCTTCTGCTGAGCGGGTTCTTTTACTTTGTTGTCAGCCACCATCATCGGGACGAGTTGCTGCGCGAGTATCCCGCGCTGCTGCTCTCACGCGCGGTGGAGGGGATCATCGCCGTGGACTCGGCGATGGATGTGGAGTTGCCGGTTCCAGTCATTCTCGTCTCCGGTCATCGGCGCTCGGCAACGACGGTCAATATTGAATTGGACCAGGATCTTGCGGCGCGCTTTGCGCTGGAGCATCTGCAGCGCCTGGGGCATCGAAGGATCGCCTTTATCAAAGGCCAGAGCTTCAGTTCCGATACTGAGACTCGCTGGCAGGCGATTGTGCGGGTGGCCGCCCAGTTGCAAATCTCCATTGATCCACATCTGGTTGTGGCGCTGGAAGGGGACGATCCTTCCTCGACGCCCGGCAGGGTTGCGACCCACAAGCTGCTGGCGACACAAGTGCCCTTCACCGCCATCTTCGCCTTCAATGATGTCTCTGCGATGGGAGCGATCGTGGCGCTGCGGGAGGCCAGCGTGGAGGTGCCGGAGAGGGTCTCCGTGGTGGGCTTCGATGATGTGCTGGGAGCCGCGACCAACTACCCTCCCTTGACCACCGTGCGGCAGCCGATGCAGGAGATGGGGCGGGCGGCGGCGACGGCGCTTCTGGAGCGCATTCGTCATCCCAAGGCGGCAGAGCCGCAGCCGCACTCCGGATCGATTCTGGTGCTGCCTACGTTTGTCGAGCGCAAGTCTTCTGGGCCAGCGCCCAAAGAATAGCCCCGTTGATTGCCTGCGCTGCACGGATCTTCCGCCCATGCCGATCGCAACCCTGACGCTCGAACTTGCCATGGAACATGCCCAGTCGCTGAAGGATCGGCGCCAGGCGGTCCGTTCGCTGAAGGACAAGCTGCGCCACGGATTCAATATCTCCATCGCCGAGTTGGACGATGCCTCCCTGTGGAACCGTGCGACCCTGGGGGTGGTGGCTATCTCCAATTCGAGTGCGTACCTGGGAGGTCAGTTGCGAGAGGTGGAGGCCGCCGCCCGGCGTCTGTGCGTCGGGCTGGGGTGCGAGATTCTGGATAGCTATATCGAGAGCGATATATCGGTTGACGAAGTAAATTAAGGGACCCCGTCCCTGGGGCGGTGATTGAAGATCTCGGGAGAACGCGCGTAGAGGTTGAGTTACTGCAATACGCCTACAGGAAAGGTGCCTCAGCCTCCTGATTTCTTTCATTTTCAGCCGTAACTTCGCTTTTTGCAGGGTTTATCGCGGTTTCCGGGCTTGCTCCGCCGGAACGCGGCAGGGAGGTGCTCCAAGGGGGCTCAAGGAGTGCTAACCTGTAGAGTCAGTCATGCCCGAGCAACGAGCCAGAACGTATCATCGCGGTCGTGTAGTCAACGCCTTCTCAGAGGAGATCACGGCCATGCTGGAGGGGGAACTCTCCGACCCGCGCATTGCCCCGTGCCACGTGACGGAGGTCGTCCTGGCGCCGGGCGGAAAGAGTTGCCGCGTCTTTGTGGCGGTGGCGGGGGACGAGCAGGAGGAGCGCGAGACCCTGACGGGGCTGATGGCTGCCCGGGGCTACGTACGCAGCGAGATACGGCAGCGCATGAATGTTCGCCAGGTTCCAGAGATTACCTTTGCGATCGACCGGTCAGAAAAGATCAACTCGCGGATGGAGGAGATTCTGAGCCGGATGGACAAGAGACGAAAGAGATCTGCGGAACCGCGGCCGAAGGAGTTTGCCGAGGAGACGCGGAAGGAGGCGTCGGAATCCAAAGATACGGCCCGCTGAAGCTGGTGGGCTGTTTCTTTTCCCGTTATGAATCGTCAGGTTTCGATTGCGGCGCTCCTTGCTCTTCTCAGGGAGCAGAGTTCATTTGTGATCAGCTCGCACATTCGTCCGGATGGCGATGCGATCGGCTCTGCGCTGGGACTGATGCATCTGCTGGAGGGGATGGGGAAGCGGGTGTCGGTGGTCTTTGTGGATCCGATTCCCGCGAGCTTTGATTTCATGGTTGGGCGGGAGCGGGTTTCGCACAGTTTCCCTGCCGCGGATGCCGCAGTTTTTTTGGAGTGCGACTCGATTGAGAGGAGTTGCATTGATCGAGGGGAGTTCGAGGCGTTGCCTCCCCGGATCACAATCAATATCGATCATCATCGCAGCGGTCGAGAGTTTGCGGACTTCAACTGGATCGATCCGGAGGCGGCGGCGGTGGGGTGCATGATCTACGACCTGGCGGTTGCGGCCGGCGTCGCCATCACTCCGGCGATGGCGGATTGTCTGTACGCCGCGGTTCTGACCGATACCGGATCCTTCAACTATCCGAGCACCACGGCTGCGACCTTTGCGATGGCGGAGCACCTGGTGCGCAGTGGAGCGGACCCGCACAGGATCGCGGCGGAGGTCTACTTTTCCAACTCTGCCAGCAAGGTTCGCCTGCTGGGTGTTGCGCTGAGCAACATCCAGATTGCGGGTGCGGTCTCCTGGAGCCACATTACTCTGGAAGAGATGGAGCGGGTGGGCGCCAGCGCGGAGGACTGCGAGGGGGTGGCGAATCATCTGATCGGCATCGAAGGGGTGGAGGCCGCGGTGTTTCTCCGCGAGATGCCGGAGCAGGATCAGTTTCGCCTGAGCCTGCGCAGCCGCCGAAGCCTGGATGTCTCAGTGATCGCGGAGCGCTTTGGCGGTGGGGGGCACAAGACTGCGAGCGGATGCAGTATGGAGGGCACGCTTGCAGAGGTAACCCGGCGCATCGTGGAGGATCTTCGTCAAGCATGTGTTCCCGGGACGGATGTCACCGAGGCAGTGGAGGCTCCAACGCTGCCTTCAATTCTGTTAGCCTAAGTCTCGCTTCGCGAATCTGCGGTGGCCTAAGAAGGGATACCTTTGACGGACCGTGGCCATAGGAGATTTGCGTGAGCGCAAAGCATTGCATTACGACGGATCTCACGGATTGATCGATTCATCCCAACCCGCATATGGACCCGAATCCGGCTCTGCAGGAGGCTCCGCAGACGGTTCCAGGAATGTATCCTCTGGCGAGCTTCCGCCGTCCCGGGGACGGTTGTCTTCAAGCGTATCCCGCACCCGATTCAAGCGCATCCTCTTCTGGCTGCGCCACCATGAGCCAGGCTATACGGCCACGGAGTTTTTGATCCTCCTGCTGTTTGTAGGATTTTTCCTTTTCTATGGGCTGATTCCGATCTTTGGCGGTGATCAGCTGGGACTGGTGGGCGCCGATGAGCCTCGCTACGCCCAGATTGCGCGGGAGATGCTCTCTGCCCATATGGCTGCCTGCCGGGCCGTGAATGCCAGCATTCTGCCCCACAGTCTGCGACTCTCTGACCTTCGCGCCTCCTACGCCTGCCTGACCGGAGGCACGGTGACCCCGATCCTGAACGGCAAGCCGTGGCTGGAGAAGCCGGCGCTGTATTACTGGCGCGCGATGGGGTACTACCGGGAACTTGGAGTGTATGACTGGACAGCGCGGCTGGCCTCGGCCACCGGAGCGCTGGCGCTGATGATCCTGGCGTTTTTGCACCTGAAGCGATTTCGACCCGGCGGCCATCTGGACGCTGCTCTAATCATGGTCTCCTCGGTGGCGATGTTTGCCTTCTCTCGCGGAGCTTCCACGGACATGCAACTGGCGGCACCGTTCTGTATCGGCATGCTGGGCTGGTATGCATGGTATGAGACCGGCAAGAAGTTCTGGCTGTTCGACCTCTACTTTTTCAACGCCGCTGCCACGCTGGCCAAAGGGCCGATTGCGCCCTTCCTGGCCCTGGGCATTTTGTGCCTGTTTGTGGGGCTACGGCGAGAGTGGTCCGCCCTGCGGCGAACCATCTGGGTGCCAGGGATTGTGCTCTATCTGGTGATGGTGCTGCCGTGGTACATCGCGGTGCAGCGGCGCAATCCTACGTTCTTCAACGAGTTCTTCTGGCAGCACAACCTGGAGCGGTACTCCACCAATCTTTACCACCACCATCAGCCCATCTACTACTATCTGATCGTGCTGCTGGTGGGGATGCTGCCCTGGACCGCGCTTTCGCTGCGAGCCCTGGTGGATGGTGTGGGCGCCTCCATCGCGGAGTGGAAGGTGCGCTTCAAGCCGCAGCGCTACGTCGGCCATGTCCGCGCTGGTGACGCCTTTCCTGAGTTTCTGGTCTTGTGGATGCTGTTCCCGATTGTCTTCTTCTCCTTCTCGGGATCGAAGCTTCCCGGGTATATTCTCCCTTCCGTTCCGCCGCTGGCGATTCTTACGGGCGACTACCTCTTCCGGATCCGGCGACCCGGGATTCCGAACTGGTTGCTGTACGCCCACGCCGGAATGACCGGGATGGTGACCTTTGTTCTGATTCTCTGCCCGCAGTACATGGTCCATCAGCAGTTGATTCCGGCTGCCGGCATCCTGACATGGGCGGCGGTGCTGGGGGTGGCCGCAGGCGCTTTGGTAGTGCTGGTGACGCGCCGCTACGGCGTGCGGCATCTGCGTCTGGCGACGTTGATTCCCCTGGTAGCGCTGCTCTACTTCCTGCTGGGGAGAAATGGGCACCTACTGGACGTGAACTACTCGGCGCGCCCCCTGGCCGACGAGATCCAGCGGGCTGACCCGGATGCGAAGGTGGTTGCCGAGTTTCAGGTACGGCGTGATCTGGTCTATGGACTTGCGTTCTATGAAGACCATAAGATTCTCAGTTACACCACGGATGGCGTTCCCGCCGGGGAGCATCTGGTCATTTTTCCTGACGGCGATGCGCCTCTGATGGAGAGTTACTGGAAGGGACGGCGGGTTCAGCCGATCCTGCACTATGGGGTGCGGGGCCTGTGGGTGTACAAAGTATCTCCGCAGAGTTGAGCGCGGAAGAGAGTCAGAGGCTGGAAGCCGTTGAGCACTTCAGGAAGTCACGAATCGCAACTCGAGATTCTGGATCTGCGCCACTTCTCCGGAGCACAGTTGCGATCGCTGCTGCGGGATGAGGCGGAGCGCTGGCAGCGCCGCCTGCACTGGGATTACACCCAGGCCTCGAACATGCTGATGGAGTACCTGGACAGCCGGATTCTGCCGGGCTATGTGGCTCTGCAGGCGGGCCGGATCGCAGGCTACGCCTTCTGCGTCTGCGAGGGGGCCAAGGCGGTCATTGGCGATGTATACGCCTTTGGCGAGACGGAGTGCAGGGATAATCCCATCTGCAATACGCTGATGAACCATCTGCTGGAGATGGTGGAGGGAATGCCCGGCATTGAACGGATAGAGTCCCAGTTATTGATGTTTCCCGACGGGGCGCTGTGGGAGACCTTTCATCAGCACGGGTTCAAAGCCTATCGCCGCTGTTTCATGCTGCGGGATCTGCAGGCTGAGCCGCCACGGATGGACGTGGTTCCAGGTGATCTTTGCATGGGGAAAAGCCTGGTGGTTGAGGCCTGGCGGCCGGAGTTCTATGATGGCGCGGCGCAGTTGATACATCGCTGCTATGCCGATCATATGGATGCCTGCATCAATGATCAGTACCGCACGCTCCATGGAGCCCAGCGGTTCCTGCACAACATTATTCGTTTCCCGGGCTGTGGCGTCTTTGACGCGGAGAACTCCTGGGTGGTGCGGGAGCAGAAGGAGCGGACCTCCGTTGACTTCTCCCGGGAGGCTCACTGGGGTTCCATTGAGGGGGTACTGCTCAGTTCCCGAGTCTGTGCAGGCGTCAACCACATCACCCAGATCTGTGTGACACCCTCCCTGCGCGGTAAGGGGCTGGGGCGGATGCTGCTGGAGCACTGCGAGCGTGAGGGGGCCAGGCGAGGGGTTCGTCAGTTATCCCTGACGGTAACCGAGGCCAATGTTCACGCGCGGATGCTGTACGAGCGCAACGGATTTGAGACGCTGCATCGCTTTGAGGCCATGGTCTGCGATAGCGCGCGCGGCTGAGTGCGTTGTTCTTTCCGGCGGCGGGCTATTTTGTCCAGTTCACTCCGGGGCGCGCGACAGCATACATCTCCGCTGCAATCTGGTCGAAGAGCCCGTAACGATCCTGCTCCACCCTATACAGGTCGAAGTGGGATCGACCAGGGATGAAATTGAAGTGGGCATCAGCTCCCAGCCGGGTCAGGCGCGCCTCAAAGAGGCGAGCGGAGCCGTCCAGGTAGAACGTATCCGCTGTTCCCACGAAGAGGTGGATGCGGTCCTTGAGGAGGGGTCGATCTTTCGGCCACTCTTGCTCTACCAGGTGGGCCAGGTCAAAGTGATCATGCCAGTAGGCGACCACCACGGGGTTCACATCCCCAGTGGCACGGTCGAACATGGGCATGGGGGCTCCGCCCGGGGAGCGAGGCGAGAAGACCCAGTCAAAGGAAGTCATCTGCCCACCATAGGGGCCCAGAACCGCCTCTGTTTTGGCGAACTGTTCAATGGTTGCCACTACCTTCCCATCGATGCGCATGATCGGGTAGGCGGTTCCATCGGGCCGGTGGTAGACGTTCGCATGGGGAGCATAGAGGTCCGGGCCGGTGAAGTTGTGAAAGTCACTGGGATCCGGTGAGGTGGACCAGGTTCCTCCGAAGATCCCGGGGTAGTCGATCTGGAGTTGCAGTGTCGCCCATCCGCCGCTGGAGTGGCCGTTCAGAAAGCGTCCGTTGCGGGTAGCGTCCATCCGGTAGGTCTGTTCCAGCATGGGGATGAACTCGGTGGTCAGCGCGGTGCCCCAGGGGCCGTCGTTCACGGAGTCTGCGAATTCATGGGTGCCCTCGGGGCAGGACTCGTCCAGCATCACCCAGATCATGGGGGGCATCTTGCCCTGGACCATGCGCTCACGGATCATCTCCCCCATGATGAGGTTGTAGTCCATGCCCGCGCCAAAGCCATGGGTGAAGTAGACGGTGGGGTAACGTTGCTGCGTGCCCCCAGCGTAGCCCGGCGGCAGGATCACCCAGGCGCGGATGGAGGTGGCGTTTCCGGAGAAGCGGGTCAGCAGCGGGCTGAGCATCTCCTGCCGTTCGATCTGCCCGGGCTGGACCTGTTGCATGGCCTTGGCAAGCGCGGCCTGGCGCTGGGGATCTTCCGAGGGGTGTCCGTTCAGGGTGAGCGTTGTCTCCGGGCTTTCAGGAGTCCACTGTGTCAGGGTTGCGACCGGGCTCATCCAATCGGAGGGGGTGCGGCCGGAGTAGTTGTAGGTGTGCTCGGTATCCAGCACCGCCTGCACCTCATAGTCCCCCGGCGGCAAAGCGGAGAAGGGGTCGGGATAGGCGATCTGATCGGCATCAAATTCCACCGTGGAGCCTGGCGCCAGATCGCGGACCTCCTGAGCGGCCACCCATGTCTGCTGATTCTCCTGGCCGGGATGAAATTCCTGGAGGTTCACCTCCGTGTCTCCCTTACCCGGCTTCAGGAAGACGAGCAGGCGTCCACTGAGCGGCTTGGCGGTAGTGCTCTCCAGGCGGATGCGAAAGAAGACGTGCGGGGATGTCTGCTGGGCGGCGCAGATGCCAGGGTTTGCGGCAAGGATAGTTGCGATGGCCGCGCAGGCAAGGAGTTGGGCTGTTTGCTGAAGCCGCATCGACGGAGATCCCCCGAAGGAAAGTATTGAGGGATGATATCAGTCCTGGATAGGGTCAATGGACAGGCTGCAGGGCGTACGACCGCTGGCAGCCGCACGGCTGCTCAGCCGCGCCACAGAACGCGACGCGTTGCCGGGCAGGCGTTGCACTGCTATTCGACGTGATAGTTGGGGGCCTCGCGGGTGATCACGACATCGTGGACGTGGCTCTCTCGCAGGCCGGCACCGGAGATGCGGATAAAGCGCGCCTTCTCCTGGAGTTCGGCGATGGTTGCACAGCCTAGGTAGCCCATGCCGGAGCGCAGGCCGCCGATTAGTTGGTAGATCGTATCCTCGATCGGACCGCGATGCGGGACGCGGCCTTCGATGCCCTCGGGAACGAACTTGGCCAGGCGGTTGCCGTTCTCCCGGGCGGTGATCGAGGTTCGCGAGGTCTCTTCGCTGGCGATGTCGTCTTTGCTCTGGAAGTAGCGCTCGCCGGAGCCCTGCGCCATGGCGCTCAGGCTGCCCATGCCGCGATAGGTTTTGAAACTGCGGCCCTGGTAGAGGATGGTCTCTCCGGGGCTCTCATCCACGCCAGCGAAGAGCGAGCCCAGCATGCAGACGCTGGCTCCGGCTGCGATGGCCTTGGTGATATCACCGGAGTACTTGACGCCGCCATCGCCGATGATGGCCACGCCACGTTCTCGGGCGGCACGATAGGATTCAGCGATGGCGGTGATCTGCGGCATGCCCGCGCCGGTTACCATGCGGGTGGTGCAGATGGAGCCGGGGCCGATGCCCACCTTGACGGCATCCGCGCCGGCGTCGATCAGCGCCATGGTGCCTTCGTAGGTCGCCACGTTGCCAGCGAAGAGGTCCACATCCGGAAATGCTTTCTTCACCTGGGAGACGGCCTCCAGGACGCGTGAGGAGTGGCCGTGGGCGGAGTCGATGGCCAGCGCGTCCACCCGGTACTTGATCAACTCGGCGGCCCGCTCCAGAAAGTCGCCCGTGGCTCCGATGGCGCCGGCGACGCGCAGACGGCCCTGTTCATCCTTGCTGGCGTTGGGGTACTTCAACTTCTTCTGGATGTCCTTGACGGTGATCAGGCCTTTCAGTTCGTAGGCATCATTGACCACCAGCAGCTTCTCTACCCGGTGCTGGTGAAGGATATGCTCCGCCTGTTCCAGCGTGGTTCCCACCGGAACGGTGATCAGGTTGGTCTTGGTCATCACGTCTCCGATGGGGATATCGGTGCGGGAGACGAAGCGCAGGTCGCGGTTGGTGAGAATGCCGACCAGCTTGCTGTTCCGGGTGACCGGTACGCCGGAGATCTTGAAGCGGCGCATCACCTCCAGCGCATCGGCGATGGGCCGCTCCGGTTCGATGGTGACCGGGTCCACAATCATGCCGCTCTCCGAACGCTTCACCTTGTCGATCTCTCCCGCCTGCTGCTCGATGGTGAGATTGCGGTGCACGACGCCCAGGCCACCGAGTTGGGCGATGGCGATCGCCAGGCGTGACTCGGTGACGGTATCCATTGCAGCCGACATCAGGGGCATGGCCAGCGTGATCTTGGGCGTGAGGCGTACCTGCGTGCTGACCTGGGTTGGAACGACGTCGGAGTAGGCGGGAACCAGCAGCACGTCGTCGAACGTGAGCGCTTCGGGAATCGAGTTGGGGACCATACCCTTCTATTGTTGCACCTGGAGACGCGGGGGAGCGAGGGGCACCGTGCCCGGGCTGCTCTCGGCCGTCTCCAGGACGGTTTCAGGGGTCCCTGGCTACGGGAATGGCCGGGCTGGGGAGAGTCCTGGTGGGGGAGTACAGGATTTGACGGGCCAGACGGTATGGGTTGAGATGATTATGGGTGCAAAGCATACATTCGCCAGCGACGGGACGGGATGGGCTGCGGATCCATGCGAGTCCCGCGCCCGGCCGGGTCCCAATGCGCTGTGAAGGAGTACAGCGGTGCGCTGGTGGGCGGAGGAGACAGCAGAGGTGAGAGAGCCTGCATGAGCGACATGATTGTGGTGAAGAATCTGGTGAAGAACTACGGCAGTTTCTGCGCTGTGAACCAGATCTCCTTTTCCGTGCCGGAGGGCAGGATCTTTGCCTTTCTGGGTCCGAATGGAGCGGGCAAAACCACCACCATCAAGATGCTCACCACCATCCTGGAGCCGAGCGCCGGAACCCTGCTCGTGAACGGTTTCGATCCGGTCTCCCAGCGCAAGCAGGCGCGCCGCTCCTTCGGCATTGTGTTTCAGGATCCGAGCCTGGATGAAGAACTTACCGCGCAGGAGAATATGGACCTGCATGGAGCCCTCTATGGAGTCCCCCGGAGCGAACGCATGAGCCGCACCCGAACGCTGCTGGAGTTGGTGGGGCTATGGGATCGCCGCAATGAGTTCGTCAAGCAGTACTCCGGGGGGATGAAGCGCCGCCTGGAGGTCGCCCGGGCGCTGCTGCACAAGCCGCGCATCCTGTTTCTGGACGAGCCCACCATCGGCCTGGACCCCCAGACCCGCAATCACATCTGGGGCTATATCGCGACGCTGAGCAAGGAGCAGAACGTCACCGTCTTCTTCACCACCCACTATATGGAGGAGGCTGATCGCGTGGCGGGCGAGGTAGCCGTGATCGACCATGGCAGGATCATCGCCCAGGGCACGCCTGCCGCGCTGAAGCAGCAGACCGGGACACCTACCCTGGAGGACGCCTTTATCGCTCTTACCGGCCATGACATACGCGACGAGGAGGCCGGAGCAGCCGACCATATGCGCGCGATGCGCAACGTCTGGAGAGGAGGACGGCGATGAGAGCCATCCTGATTCTGTGCATACGGCAGTTGAAGCGCTATATGCGTTCCCCGGCCCGGATTGTCGGGTCGCTGGGTCAGCCGGTGATCTTTCTGCTGGCGCTCGGCTTTGGCATCGGTTCGGTCTTCCAAAGAGCCGGCTCCGGCAACTACTTCAGCTTTCTGGCACCAGGGATCATTGTGATGGGCATTATGTTCACAGCGGTCTTCTCCGGCATCGAGATCATCTGGGATCGTCAGTTCGGTTTTCTCAAGGAGACCCTGGTAGCGCCGGTCTCGCGGCTGCAGATCGTTCTGGGGCGTGTTCTGGGCGGAGCGATCGTGGCCGTTCTGCAGGGTTGCGCGGTGTTCCTGGTGTGCGTGGCCTTTGGCTTCCGGGTTCACCAGATGACTCTGGTCCCGGTGGCTTTTCTGTTCATGTTCCTGATCGCGATCCTGTTCACCTCCATCGGTACGGCGATCGGCTCCGTACTGCAGGATATGCAGGGCTTTCCCCTGGTGATGAACTTTCTGGTGATGCCGCTGTTCTTCTTCTCGGACGCTCTGTTTCCCATCAAGGGCCTGCCCAAGGCTTTGGAGGGGGCTCTGCGCCTGAACCCGGTGACCTACGGAGTGGATGGTCTGCGCGGCGCGCTGATCGGTGTCTCTTCCTTCCATTACGTGACCGACTTTGGAGTGCTTACCGTGTTGAGCGCCGTGCTGCTGGCCATCGGCAGCTACCTGTTTGCGAAGATTCAGTTGTGAGAGCTATGGCGGTTGGGGCGGGGTGTTTGCCGCCCGACCTTAGAGAGCATCGGCCGGTTGTGATCCACCAGACGATGGCGTGAGGGTTTCCGCGCCGACCGGATGAACCTCGTGAAGGCGCTGTTCGCTCGATGCCGAAGCGTTGCCTGAGACGGTATAGGCTACCGCGGCAGCGATGATCGCCGGAACGATGAAGGCATGGCCTCCGGTGGCCTCGGCCACGAAGACTACTGCGGCCAGAGGCGTCTTGTAGCCGGCGGAAAGAAAGGCAGCCATGCCAACTGCGGCATAGAGACCTGGGTTTGTGCTGTGCACGATGGACTGTGCGAAGGCTGTTCCCAGGGTTCCGCCGGTAAGGAAGAGTGGAACGAACATGGCGCTGACCCCGCCCGTGCCCAGAGTGGCGAGGGTGGCTCCGAGCTTGAGCGCGGCGAAGGAGAGCAGTTCCTTCGTGGTGTAGTGCTGGTTGAGAATCATTCCCACGGCCTCATAGTTCGGGCCCAGCGGCGTCAGGCGGCCGGGATAGAGCTGCAGAAAGGCCAGACCGCAGAGACCGGTGAGCAGCCCGCCGATCCCCATCTTGACCCAGTGTGGCCAGCGGGTGCGCACCGCCAGGTGACGTCCGTGGCGGAAGGTGGTGACAAACAACAGGGCGACCAGGCCGATCAGCAGACCCAGCAGGGCGCTCCAATAGAGATCTTCCCGCGTGTAGGAAGCAGAGCTGGGGAAGCCGAAGAGCGGCTTTGCTCCGAGGAATGTGCTGAGGGTGACGAAGGCCACCACGGATGCAATGAGCGAGGGCGCCAGTGCTTCGTAGGCCAGGTCGTCACGAAAAGGCATCTCCAGTGCAAACACGATTCCGGTGAGCGGGGCGCGGAAGACTGCGGACATCCCAGCCGCAGCTCCGCAGATGAGCATGATGCGGCGCTCGCGTTCCGAGAGACGAAAGCGGCGCAGTCTGTCCCACAGCCAGAAGCCGATCGCTCCTCCGGCGTAGATACTGGGACCCTCCAGTGCGGCGCTTCCACCAGATCCTACGGTGGCGATGGCGGCCGCAATCTTCGCCGGAAAGCTACGCAGATTCATCCGGCTTCCACGTTCGTGATAGGCACGGATGATCTCCTCGGTGGAGTGGTCATCGGGATCCGGCGTCAGCCGCTGCATGATGAAGCCAGCCAGCGCAGATCCCAGCACCAAGCCAGGAACAATCGACCAGTGATGAGCGAGATAGAAGCCCAGAACGGCAGGCCACAACACGCCCAGGAGAACGACCGCGATGGCAGTTATGGCTATGCCTGTGACGACCCCGACGATAGGGGCCAGGACGAACCACTTGCGCAGATCGCGGGCGTAGGTGTGCAAGAGGTCCTCACGCACCAGAAAGAGCAGGCGGCGGATAAGGTGCTGGAATGGGAATGAACGCCGAGGATCGCTCTGCGGGAGATCGGATCGCCTGGGAGAAGTCATGACACCTTTCTTGTGCTATGTGCGGATCCGGCGGCGGGGCTGGCTGCGGACGGATGGTTTTCCTGGAACCTTCGACTTGCGATTCTTTGGCTTGCTGGGTTCCGATCTGCTGGCTTTCAGGGCTCTGGCGCTCGGGAGAATCTCTGCGCGGACGCGCTCCACCTCTTCGTGGTGGAGAAGGCTGAGCCGGAAGAGAATCTCCTGGCCGCAGGGGGTAAGCGAAACCAGCACCTGGCGACGGTCGGCAGGGGAACTCTGACGGTGCACCAGTCCGCTGGTTACCGCCCGTTGTACCAGTCCCACCACGGAGTTGTTCCGCTCTTGCAGAAACTCAGCCAGTTGGGAGATGGTTGCCACGCCGTGTTCTGTGAATCCGGCGATGCCCAGCAGGAGCTGATGTTGCTGGGGTGTGACTCCAGCGGCTCGAGCCGCTTTCTCGCTGAAGCGTACAAAGCGCCGCAGCGCGTAGCGGAACTGCGCCAGATCACGGAGTATCTCTTGTTTTTTCTGCTTGCTCATCCTGCTGGACTCCCAGACGGCGCGTTCCCTGGAGGCTGCAGCCGTTGCATTGATTAGATCGCAATACAACCTTATTTTACATCGCATTGTGATCTTTTTCCCGGACGGGTCCCAGAGTATGGGTGCCGAAGACGCTTCTGCGACGATTCCCGGACCAGGCGTTCATGGTCTATAGCATCGGTCCTGCTGCCGGGTACCCGGAAGGGGGTGTGGCGGCATCTTCCTGAAGAGAAGCGCTTCTCCATGGCAAAGCCGCAGTTACTTCTCCACAGAAGATGCTAGCCTGAAGTTCAGGCAGCAGAGAGGCGCTGGGCTTGGCTGCCGGAAGCAGCCTTCTTTGATGGGCGATGATGAGAGGATGATCAGGATCAAGCGTGTCTATGTTCCAGCAGAGGCCTCTGACGGGGCCCGTTTTCTGGTGGACCGTCTCTGGCCCCGGGGGGTCAGGAAAGAGGCGCTCGCTCTGCGAGCGTGGCTGAAGGATGCAGCTCCGAGCACGCCGCTGCGTCAGTGGTATCACAGTCATCTGGAGGAGTGGCCGGCGTTCCGACGGCGCTATCTGACAGAACTGGAAGCGGATCCCGAGGCATGGAAGCCTCTGCTCGAAGAGGCTCGGCAGGGGACCGTGACGCTGCTGTACAGCTCAAGAGATAGCGAGCGGAATCATGCCCTCGTCCTGAAGAATCTGCTGGATCAGAGGCTGGGCGAAGAGAGAGACGCAAAGTGACGCGGGCGGGATGCCTGGTTGTAGGGGTGCGGTGTCCTGGCAGGTATCTCCGGCTTGCCAGATTTTACCGTGGAGAAGAAAAAACCGGACCAGACCCCCTGCGGAGATCGATAATCTCCTCAGGGAAGGATGCCGATCATGTTCCTGCGGAAACCCTCTTACTTGATGATGCTCGCCGAGATTGGTGCCTGTATTGGCCTGGCGGTTTTGACCGCCATGGCGGTGTTCCATGCGGGCCCTGGATGTGTTTCCGTTGGCCGGCCGAGGTGCGATGCCCCGAGCCGGAGGCTGCAGAGGCTCCCTTCAGGAGATGCTGCAGCATTGCTGCAGGGAGGAGAGCGTGCCGGCCGAAGGAATCCAGGGCTGATCCTGTCTGGGCAGGAAAGGGAGTGGTTCAGCCAGCAAGACCCTTGGCCGTCGTCGCCCGCGGTTCCAATTCAGTTCCGGGATCCTGCGGAGCTGGGTCCTGGAAAGTTGCTGGTGGCCAGTCGTGGTCTTGGTGATCCGCACTTTGCCAAGACGGTTATTCTGCTGGTTCATTATGACGAGAGAGGTGTTGTGGGGTTGGTCCTCAACCGCCGCAGCAATCTTCCGATCTCTCGCGTCTTCGACCTTAAAGCCGCCAAGGATCGCATGGATCCGGTATATTTTGGCGGTCCGGTGCAGCCTTCGGTTGTGTTTGCCCTGATGCAGTCCAAGGGCGACGTGAAGAAGGCGGAGCAGATCTTCGACGGAGTGTACCTGATCTCCGACAAGAGCCTGTTTGAACATACGCTGGCATCTCAGCCGGATCCGAGTGTCTTTCATGTGTATCTGGGGTACGCCGGGTGGACGACGGATCAACTGCGGAATGAGGTGAAGATGGGCGCATGGTTCATCTTTCCGGCAAAGACCTCCGCCGTATTCAATGCCGATCCGGATGTTTTGTGGAATCAGATGATCCGCGAGACGCAGTTGGAGATGGCGCAGGTGAGACCCCTGCGGGGAATCTCTCCCCGTCCGTGAAGACTTTTCTGTGCAGGTGGATCCCGTGCCTCGGCCTTGATGGACGGTTTCCCCATTTCCGAAGTGGGTTGCGAGCGGTGTTCGTGACTGGCCTGCGGGATGATTCAGGGGTCTCCAAGTACGGCTCGTCTTGGAGGATGAACACCTCGACTGCGGCGCAGCGGGTAGCAGGCGCCGCTACGTGTCTCTCCGGCGTGTCAGCAGCGGACAAGAATCAGGCGCTCTTCTGTCCCGATTCCAGCTCCTGCAGCGCAGCAGCGTTTACTTTGCAGCGGCCACTGCCGGACAACTGCCGCGATGGAAGATCACCTGCGAGGATGGATTGGGCTGATAGGCGCGAAGTCTCTTCTCGAAATCCTTGAATGGAACCGGCCCCGCATAGTCATACACGTTGCCCTCGCATTCCACCTGACCATCCAGGGCGAAGAGCGCGTACGTTCCCACCGAGCCGCCGCTGTAGCTGATTCTTGTGCCGAAGATATTGCTGAAGCGCGACACGTCGCCACCGGACTCCAGCGCTTTGAGCAGCAGCAGGTGCACCTTGGCCGGCGTTGTGAGCGCGCCGCCGGCCTCGAGGTGAATCCCGAGTGCGTCGGCGAGTCCGTCGGCAGCGAGATCGGAATCAAGATGAGAGGGTATTCCAGTGTTTGCAGTCGCGGAGCCGGCAGCGCTCTTCCCGATGCTCGAATTGCTGTTCCGCGCGGTTGTCTGATCCGCGCCCATGGTTGAGTTGTCAGAAAGGTTGGAGAGCGAATCGATGAAGCTTTGCATGTTCCGAACGCCAGGATCATCCTTCCCATTTACGCTCAGCAGGCAATCGTGAACCCGCAGCAGAGCCAGCAGTCGGGTAACAAAGGGCGACTGTGCCGGCTCGATCGGCTGCAAGGAGCCAGGCATATACGAGGACGGCGAGAGTACTGTCACATTCAGAACGCGCAAGTCCCGCCCGACGTCGTCGATGAATGCCTGGTCTTCAATCGTGCCGCGCACGGGGCTGTTCGAGTATCCGGAGTTGAACACGCCCAGAACGGCGGTGGCAAGCTGCACATCGGAACCCGATAACGGCAGAGCAAACTGCGCTTCAGGGCTGGCGCCCGCGCCCAGGTTGAGGCCGGTAATGTTTCCTTTGCGGCGTGGGTTAACCGGATTTCCTGACAGATCGCAGACGCTCCCGGCGCGGTTCAGCATCTCCGCCATGGTTTGCATATCCGAGCGCCACACAGCAAACTCCGGGATGACATTGTTTTCGAAGGGCAGCAAGACAACCTTCTCGGCAGGGTCCTCCACCTGGATGCTGCACCGCCCGCCTGCCGCATCGCTCGTGAAGCGGGCTGGCTGACCGCTCAGCAGGCCGGCGACCTCGCAGGCAACCGCTTCGCTGTCGGACTCCAGCGCTCGATAGGTGAGCATCTCGGTTTCGATGGAAAACCTCGGTGCCGAAGACAGAACCTGTCCGCCGGCCGAATTGGACGGCGAACTCTGCGCCCAGGCGCGCGGCGCGCCTGGGGCCAGGCTCAGCGCCACGGAGAGGCCGGTAGAGATCAGTGGAGCTGCGGAGTGAGCAGTGACCTTCATGATGTGCCCCCACTCATCGTCAGACGTCCACCAGGACGATGGACGTCCAAAGGTAAGGATGATTTTACGAAAGTGTACACGTTTCATCTGATCCAGCGGCTGGTATTTGCTAGCGAGGGAGGCGGATTTGTGGAGCGGAGAGCCCATAGGCTGCTGCCAGACGAAAGAAGGGGAGATTTGGAGACGTTGCATGTGAGGAACAACGCTTCTCCAGGCCGAAGGCAGCCAAGGACCGCACGGGTTCTGCATTTTGGGAAGGACTGGCGCAGCCTTATGGAATTGTCAGTGTAGATGAAGTTGTAGTTGGAAGCCTTGGCCGCGATGGGCGCTTTCTCCAACGAAAGCGCCGCTGCAAGCCCTCTCCGGGCACATCCCCTTAGAACCCATGAACACTGGAAGTGCTATAGGCTGCGTCTGCCCTGTTGGAGTCGAAGGTCGAATGGAAGCCAGCGGAGAACATCTTCAAACGCATGATGTCATCCCGTCGGAAGGTGGGAGCTTCTGACGTCTTTCTGGGATGTTCTGGCATATGTCGGGTGGGTGCGGGAACAACTGCGGAGCGAGATGCAATTGGTGAAACCTCTCCGGGAAGCTCCCCGCCCACAGGACTGCTTTGAGCGTGTGCCGCCTGTTTGGTGGAGGAGCCGTGGTTACTGGACCTGAAGCGTGGTCTGCAGCGGAAGATCGGCCGATGAGTCTCCGGCCATGAGAACGATAGGTGTGGCCTCCACTTCGAGAGCCTGGGCGTGGTTGTCCCAGAAGGCCAGGCGCAGTGCGGGCAAGGGGATGTGGACGGTGTGGGTCTGGCCGGCCGCGACGCTGACGCGCTGGAAACCCTCCAGTTCCTCGCGAGGGCGATCGATGGATGAGTGCGGATAGTGAACGTAGAGTTGCACCACGGCATCTCCGGCTCGCTGGCCGGTGTTGGTCACATCGACGCTGGCAGTAATCTCGCCATCTTTGGCAAGGTGGGAAGAACTGGTGCGGAGGTTGGAGAATCGAAAGGCTGTGTAGCTGAGCCCGAAGCCGAAGGGGTAGAGCGGCTGCCCTTTGAAGTACATGTAGGTGTGGCCGTCGCGGATGTTGTAATCCATCAACGGCGGTAGCTGGCCGGCCGAGCTGGGCCAGGTCTCCACCAGATGCCCGCCGGGGTCTGCGTCGCCAAACAAAACCTTGGCCAGTGCGGTTCCTTCATCCTGAGAGCTTTGCGCCATGTGCAGAATGGCCGGCAGATTCGCCTGGCTCCAGTTGATGGCGAAGGGGAAGCTGGAGACCAGAATCTCAACCGTGCGCGGGTTTACGTCGAAGATCTGCTTGGCGATCTGCTCCTGGGCGAGGTTGATGCTCTCGCGGTCGCGTCCTTCACGCCCGTCGCTGGGTGTGGTGCAGGGCAGGGTGTTGCCGCCGTCGGGGGTGTTCACCCAGGCCTGGCCCTGGTCGCCGCAGGTCGGATCGTTGCCGACGACCACGATGGCGACGTCCGAGTGTCGCGCCGCCTGAACCGCAGCTATTTCATCCTGGGGCGAGTTGTAGGGCACGTAGTTGATCTTGACGTAAGGGCCCACCTCGTCGCGAATACCCTCCAGCGGCGTTACGGCATAGGGTGGCGTACCGCCGTACCAGTCTCCGTGCACCACGTCGGCCAAGGGGCCGATCACCGCGATGGAGTGAATCTTGCTCTTATCCAGGGGAAGGAAGTTGTTCTGGTTCTTGAGCAGGACAACGGATTCGAGCGCCAGCCTTTGCGAGACCGAGCGATCGCGATCGGTATCCCAGGGCGAGGGCTGATCGCCAGTCTGGCGGATGGCGGTGTAAGGAACCATGCCCGGTGGATCCAGCAGGCCGAGCTTGATTTCGATGCGGAACTTGCTCCGCAGCGCCTGATCGATCTCGGACTCGGAGATCGAGCCTTGCTTCACCGCTGCGTGCATCGAGTCCTTGTAGTTATCCAGGAACTGATTGATGCCGGCCTTGAAGGAGGCAACCACCGCTGCATCCTGATTGGGGAAGAGATGGCGGGGGTCCACCAGCAGATGGATCGCGCCGCCATCGCTGGAGATCACATCCAGGCCCCACTGGTCGATGAGCAGAGAGCGCAGGATGGGGTTGATGGCCATCGGCGTGCCGTTCCAGGCGTTGTAGGAGGCCATCACGGCTTTGGCTCCGCCCTGCTGAAAGCCCATGCGGAAGGGAACCGAGTAGTACTCCCAGAAGAGGCGCTGGCCGAAGTTGGAGGAGGAACTGGTGCGGTAGTTTTCGTTCTCATTGGCCAGAAAGTGCTTCAGCAGGGCAGCGGCCTGCCAGTACTTCGGGTTATCGCCCTGCAGGCCGTGGATGAAGGCGGTCGCCATGGTTCCGTTGAAGAAGGGATCTTCGCCGTAGACCTCCTCGCTGCGTCCCCAGCGGGGATCGCGGTCGAGGTCAGCTTGCGGACCCCAGAGCATGAGGATCTGGCGGTGATATTTGGGAGTCTGGGTGATATAGCGAGCCTCATATCCCTCGACTGCGGCAGCCTGACGGACCAGATCTGGATCCCAGCTCTCGCCCATCCCTGGAGGCTGCGGAAACTGGGTGGTGGTGATGGGTTCACGGGTATAACTGGACTGGCGCTGCACAACGCCGTGGATCCCCTCAGAGCTGCCGATGTTGGGCACGCCGAGGCGCGGAACGCCGGTCGAGGTGCCCAGGCAGTCAATCTTCTCATCCAGCGTCATGCGCGAGAGAAGGTCGTCGATGCGCTTCTCAGTCGGCAGCTTCGGGTCGTCGAAGGGATAGTGCTGCAACTGCCACTGCGAGACCTGCTGCGGAGGAGCGATGGGCTGCTTCTGGGCGGCGGCTCCAGCGGTGAAGGCAAGCTCTGAGCAGAGAGCCAGGAGGACGGGAAGTTTCAGCAAGTACGTCACCTTTCTGATCCCGGGAGGCACGGTACACCAACGCGGCGGGACGAGAAGATACGAGCGATTAAAGCGTATCAAATAACGGGATCGGAAGAGAGAGAGTTTCTTCGAATGGCCGGTTGCGGATCGGAGCTGGATCTGCCCCCAGTTCTGCCACGAACGATTGCGCCACCGCTGTCAGAATCAATCCCGGGCGCAGGTGGTCCGCTTCAGCAGCGCTGGCTGCCGTACCTCCGAGCGTCGCCTCTCTTGCGCAGATAGCTGGACGCGGAACGGCTATCGCCTTCGTGAGGGCCGGGCCGCCAAGCAAGCATCGCCACGCTCGCCATGCGCTCCTCCGCCGACTTCGATCATTCCAACTGCACTTTAAGGAACCGTTTCCGGACTCTTCGCGTAGTATGAAGTGCACTCGGGCTTTTGATTTCCCTGTAGCCGCTGCTTCCGCGGTACGGCTGCCCTTTCATCGTCGCATCCTCACCATCGCGCCCTGCGCCTGTCTGCGCTCGGGCCGTTCAGGAGAATCTTCTGTGACGGATCACACGGACCCGCTAGAGCTACGCATTCATAATCTGACCAAAACCTACAAGAACGGTGTCAAGGCGCTCGACGGCGTGTCACTTGTCATTCCGCGCGGCCTCTACGGTCTGTTGGGGCCAAACGGTGCAGGGAAATCCACCCTGATGCGCACCATCGCCACGCTTCAGGAGCCCGACTCCGGCACGATCCGCTTCGGCTCCATCGACGTGCTGGCGCAGAAGGAAGAGGTTCGCAAGCTGCTCGGCTATCTGCCCCAGGATTTTGGCGTCTATCCGCGTGTCAGCGCCGAGGAGATGCTCGATCACCTGGCTTTGCTAAAAGGCGTCACCCATAGCAAAGAGCGTCGCGAGGTCGTCCATGCCATGCTCCATCGCGTCAACCTGTGGGACCATCGCCGCAAGGCGCTCACCGGATTCTCCGGCGGCATGCGCCAGCGCTTCGGCATCGCCCAGGCCCTGCTGGTGAACCCGCGCCTGCTGATTGTGGACGAGCCAACCGCCGGCCTCGATCCCGGCGAGCGAAATCGCTTCTACAACCTGCTGGCCGAAATCGGTGAAGATGTCGTCGTCATTCTTTCCACGCACATCGTTCAGGACGTGATGGAGTTGTGCCGCAACATGGCCATCATCCATCAGGGGCGGGTGCTCTTTGCCGGCTCGCCGGACGCCGCCGTGGCCGCCCTCGCCGACCGCGTCTGGGCGCGCAGTGTTGCCCGGGAGCAGGTCGAGGAATACCGATCCCGTATGGCCGTCATCTCGCACAAACTCGTCGCCGGCCAACCCCGGATTCATGTCCTCGCCGATGAGGCGCCAGAGCCGGACTTCTTCGCCGTTTCGCCCGATCTTGAAGACGTCTTTTTCGCCCATATCGCCGGTCTGGGCACCAACTAACCCGAGGATCTCCTATGCTGCGTTTCTTTGCCTTCGAGGTTCGCTACTGGCTGCGTTCGACGATGCTCTGGGTCTTCACCGCCATCGTTGCGTTGCTCGTCCTGCTCGCCCTTAGCACCGATCAGGTTACGGTCGGCGGCGCCATCGGCAATACCTTGCGCAATGCGCCCTTCGTCGTCCAGCAGTTTTACTCCATCATGTGGTTCATCACGCTGCTGATGACCGTGGCCTTTGTCAACTCCGCGGCCTCGCGCGAATTCGCCGCAAACATGCACCAGATCCTCTTTACCAAGCCGATCCGGCGCATGGACTTCCTGCTTGGCCGATTCTTCGGCGCCGTCGTGGTCTCCACCATCCCGATGCTGGGCATCAGCGTGGGCGCGCTACTGGCGCCATTGATGCCGTGGGCTGATCACGATCGCTTTGGACCTGTCTTCTGGGCCGCTCACGGCGTCAGCATCCTGCTCTTCGCACTGCCCAATACGCTCTTCATCGCGGCCATTCTCTTCACCATCGCCGTGCTCACGCGCTCGACGATCTTCTCCTTCATCGGCGGCATCCTGCTCATCGTTGCCGACGCTGTCGCCGGCGCATTCACCTCGGACATGCGCAATGAAAAGCTCGCTGCCATGCTCGATCCCTTTGGCAATGACGCCTTCAACTACGCCACCAAATACTGGACCGTGGCGCAACGCAACACCCACGTGCTCAGCCTTGACGGACTGCTGCTGTGGAATCGCCTGCTCTGGATCGCCGTCGGTCTTGCCATCTTCGCCTTCGCCTGCTGGCGATTCCGCTTTGAAGAGCGCGCTGAGCGTGTTTCCAGGAAGAAAGCACCCGTAGCTGCGGAGAATCCTGCCGCACCCGCATCGCGCCCCGTCTTCAGCCTGCACTTCGGGGCCTCGGCGCGGGTGTCCCAACTGCTCGCCTCTACACGTATCGAGATGCGCCGTTTGATGAAGACGGTCACCTTCATCGTGCTGACGCTGGCCGCGCTGCTGAACTGCGTGACGGCACTCATCTTCAACGCCCGCTCCGGTTATGGATTGACCACCCGCCCGGTCACCTATTCGATGATCGACATCATCAGCGGAACACTGTACATGTTCCTGGTCGCCATGATCACCTTCTTTGCCGGAGTTCTGGTCTGGGAGGAGCGCGATGCGCGCGTCGATGAGGTGCAGGACGCATTGCCAGTTCCGGAATGGCCGAGCTTCGTGGCCAAATTTTTCGCTCTGCTCGCTGCGATTGCCTCCATCCTCGCTCTGGTGCTTTGCGTTTCCGTCATCGTCCAGGCGTTCGACCACTACACGCGCTTTCAGATCGGCCTCTACGTGGACTCGCTGCTCTTTCACGTCATGGTCAGCTTTGCCTTCTTCACTGCGCTGGCCTTCTTCGTCCATGTGCTCTCGCCAAACAAATACTTCGGTTACTTCGCCTTCATCGCTCTGCTGGTGGCCAACGCATTCATGTGGCGTCCGCTGCATGTCGCCTCAGGGATGCTGGAGTTCGGCTCGCTGCCCACGATGACCTACTCCGATTTCTTCGGCTTCGCGCCGTGGATCGTCTCCTGGCGTTGGTTTGCAGCCTACTGGGGATTCTTCTGCCTGCTGCTCTCCGTCGTCAGCGTACTGCTCTGGCAGCGCGGGCGCGACACGCGCTGGCGCGCGCGCCTGCACAACGTGCCGCAGCGCTTTCATGGCGTGGTGCGCACCGCTGGCTACCTCGGTCTCGCTGGCTTCCTGCTCACCGGTGCGTGGGTCTTCTACAACACCGAGATCCTGAACCACTTCGACAGTGAATACCAGGCTCAGCGTCGACAGGCCGACTACGAAAAGAACTGGAAGAAGTACCAGAACCTGCCCCAGCCGCGTATCACCGACGTGCACTACAACGTGGCCATCTATCCGCACCATCGCAGACTTGTCCTACACGCGGCTGAACAGATACAGAACGAAACTTCGGCGCCGATCACACAGGTCTGGTTTACAACCGATCGCAACTTCACCTCGCACATTACGCTGCCCGGTGCAAAGCTGGCCACCAACGACGCCGGAACCGGCTTCCGCATCTACAACCTGACGACGCCCATGCAGCCCGGCGAACAGCGTACACTCCAACTCGACGTCGAAAGCCATCCGCAGGGCTTTGAAAACCAGACCACCATGACCGGCATCGCAGAGAACGGCACCTTTTTCAATAACACGATCCTGCCGCAGATCGGCTATCAGGAGGACAACGAACTCACTGACCCGAATGTCCGCCATCGCTTCGGCCTGAAGGAGAAGGACCTCATGCCGAGGCTGGAGGTCAACTGCACCGCCGACTGCGGAAATACTTACATCTCGAACAACTCCGACTGGGTCAACGTCGATACCGTCATCAGCACCAACCGCAGCCAGACGGCCATCGCGCCCGGCTCCCTCATCCGCTCGTGGGTTCAGGACAATCGCAACTACTATGAGTACAAGCTGGATCACATTGCGCTTAACTTCTATTCTTTTCTCTCCGCCGACTACACCGTTGCGCGCCGTACCTGGACTGCCCCCAACGGACAGAAAATCCTGATCGAGGTCTATTACCTGCGCGAGCAGCCGTGGAACGTGCCGCGCATGCTCAACTCCATCCAGAGATCCTTTGCCTACTACACCGCCAACTTCGGACCGTACTACCAACGCGAGGCGCGAATCGTTGAGTTTCCGCGCGTAGCCAGCTTTGCTCAGGCCTTCCCTGGAACCATGCCCTACTCGGAGTCGATTGGCTTCATCGCCGACATTGAGAAGCCAGACGACATCGACATGGTCTTTTACGTCGTCGCGCATGAGATGGCGCACCAGTGGTGGGCGCACCAGCTCATCGGCGCAAACATGGAAGGCGCAACGTCGCTCTCGGAGACACTCGCCCAGTACTCGGCGCTCATGGTCATGGAGAAGGAGTACGGCCAGAATGCGATGCGCAAATTCCTCCAGTACGAGATGGACGCCTATCTGCGCGCGCGCGGAACCGAACGGCTGAAGGAGCGGCCGCTCATGCGGGTCGAGGCCAGCCAGGGCTACATCCACTACCGCAAAGGCTCGGTCGTCATGTACTACCTGCGCGACATGATCGGCGAGGATCACGTCAACGCCGCATTGCGCCAGATCCTCGGCGAATTTGGCTACCACGGAGCGCCCTATCCCACCGCCTGGGCCTTGGTCAACGCGCTCTCCGCGCAGACTCCCGCGCAGTACCAGTACCTGATCCAGGACCTCTTCAAGGACATCACCATCTTCTCCAACCGCGCCCTCAGCGCCACCGCCGTCAAGCGACCCGATGGGAAATATGAGGTCACCGTCGTCATCCAGACGCATAAATACAAGGCCGACGCCAAGGGCAACGAGGTTGAAGTGCCGATGAATGACTGGATCGATGTCGGCGCACTGGCCGCGCCACCCAAAGGGTTCCACTACGGCGCCGTTCTCGCTCGTGAGCGCGTCCACATCGTGAGCGGAAATACCGGAGCGACCAACACCTACAGCTTCATCACGGATACACTTCCGGACAGAGCCGGCGTCGATCCGCTCTTGTTGCTCATCGATCGCATCCCCGACGACAACCTCAAGAAAGTGGACCTTGTCTCGAAGAAATAATCCCGTGCAGCGTCCCCGGTGACCCGCGGCGATTCAAACGGCCGCGGGTCTTGCGTCCTTGTTACGGATTCGATCCATCGCCCAAGCCGACCGGTGTCTGCTGGTTCTCGGCAGCCTGCCCGCATAGGCTCACTGGCCCGGCGAGCAATACTGCGCACAGCCGAAGAACAGCTTCTGACCCATCCTTGCCGCGCTGCTCAGGTTCCTGGGCACAGCGTTTCTATGGTTGTTTGCTCAGAGCGGCGGCCGGATCCCAGCCGTCGCTGCCGCGCAGCCAGTTTTCAGGGGCGAACTGCGCGGCCTGGTCCGGGGTCAATTGATGCGAGTAAGGTTCCCGCCGGGAGGGGTTGGCGCCGGGTCCGGTGGAGTGAAACTCGGCATAGTAGGCTGTCTGGAGCGAATGGGTCTCTCCGGGATGCCACTCCATCCAGCCGGCGGGCATGATCTGCGGTCCCATCCAGGTGTTGAGGTAGACGACGCGGGCATAGGGCCGCCATGGTCGGCCCAGATAGACGTTGCTGACGCCGCGGTCGGCGGTCAGCTTGCAATCGTTGAAGACGTAGCCGGAGTCCTGGTCCGGAAACACACGGCTCTGTGCGGTGAGCATGCCCTCGGGGTGCTGATTGCTGTGAATCTCGCACTGGTTGAAGACCGCTTTGGCATCGCCGAAGATGAAGTCCACGTTGCCTTCGATGTAGCAGTGGTTGAAGTACTGCCGCGCAGCGGGGCAGGAAGAGTCCTTGCACGAGGCCGTGCCCGCGTACAGCGTGTCCTGGTTGCCCAGCAGGCGGACGTTGTCGAAGATCTCGCGGTCACCCCGCACCAGCAGCGCCACGGCCTGCGAGCCCTGGGGAAGCTCGGGGTGGGTGGCGTTGAAGTCATTCTGGAAGGTGATGTTCTGGGCTGTGAAGTCATCGGCCAGAATGTTGACGGTGGAGGAATGGCCGGTGCCGCCGGAGTCTCCAGCACTCTTGTTCGCTACCACCACCGTCCGGTCAGCCTGCGGGTACGGGCTGCGCAGAGTGATGTGGGGCTTTTTGACCGTAAGGACTTCGTGGTAGATTCCGGGAGCGACGGAGATCAGCCCACCCGTCTCAGGAACGGCATCGATCGCCTGCTGAATCGAGTAGAAGTCGCCGGTGCCGTCGGCGGCTACATAGAACGTGTGATCCACAGCAGGAGCCTGTTCGTCGAGGTGGGGCGCTGTTGAGGGGTCCGCAAACGGAACCAGGGCTGCGGAGCAGGAGAGCGGCTCAGCGGAGCCATTGCTGGCCACCGCGCCGGGCGCTGCGGTGATGCTCACGTCCTGGCCCTGAGGCAGCAGATTGCCACGCTGCGGCCCGATGGTGATGGCGGCGTCCAGCGCCTGAATGCGTGACTGGTCAAGCCCCAGTGCGGAGACGTTGTCCAACGTCAAACCCAGTGGGTACTGCGCATCCAGTCCGGAGAAGATGTAGTTTCCGGGAGTGAGGACCTCGACGTTGCGCAGGGTGATCTGCTGATAGATGGGCAGACGGTCGCCGGAGAAGTCCGTGTAATGCGGGGTGATCACGATGGGATTGGTTGCGTTGCGGATGCAGACGTTCTGGTAGGTGATCTGCTGCACCAGACCTCCGCGGCTGGGATCGGATTTGATGCGGATGCCATTCTGCGTATGGTCGATGGTGAGATTTTTAACCAGCATGTGGTTGACCCCGCCGCTGGTGCCGCTGCCGATCGACATGCCATGGCCGGCGTAGAAGTGATTGTCCAGGATGGAGAGGTGAGAGGACGGGATGTCTCCGCCGGAGCCGACGGCCACCTCATCATCGCCATTCTGGATGTTGCAGTGCGCGATGGTGACGTTGGTGGAGGAACCGGGATCGATGCCGTCGGTGTTGCGGGCCGTGGCCGGAGTGTCGATGGTGACGCCCCAGGCCGTAAAGCCGTCGGCGTTGTGGGCGCTCACGTGACCTCCGGGAGCGTTGCGCAGAGTAATCCCATACAGGGTGAAGTTCTTAACCCCGTTGAGGATGATCAGGTGGGGTACCTTCTGATAGAGATCCAGGAGCTTTGCCCGCTGGGCCAACTGCCACCAGGTCACGCTCTCTCCCAGCAGCAGGGAGCCGCCACGGCCGTCGATGGCTCCCTGACCCATAATGCCGCTGTTGGCGATGCCGTTGCCGCTGATGAAGGGTTTGCAACCTTCTCCGTGCGGCCCCAGCACACCGCAACTGCCGGGCTCCAGGTCGTAGAGGTGGGGGTTACTGGATGCCGCCAGCAGCGTGCCCTTGTCAACCACCAGTGTGACCCCGGAGCGCAACGTGAGCGGGCCGGAGAGAAAGACCTGGCCGCTGGCGCTGGATTTGAGGACAACAGCCCGTCCCGCCGGGCAGTGGTCCATGGCCTGCTGGATGCGCGCGGTGTCCAGGTGGTCTTCAGCGTCGGCTGGCAGATGGCCGTCGCTGGCGGCCAGGTTGGCTTGAAGAACGGTGCAGGTCTGAGGGATCTGGGGCTCGGTGACGTGGCGCAGGTCCTGCGCGTGCAGCAGGGAGGCCAGAGAGAGAAGCAGCAGGGGATATGACGAGCGAAGGTTGTACATGGGCGAGCGCTGGACTCCTGTGGTGCGGTGGTGGGTGTACCGGGTGACGGCCCTGGCGATGGCCAGGCATAGGCAGCCGAGAGGATAGACCACCGACGCCATGCTATCTTTCCGCCGACGAATGGGTCAAGAGATCCGACGCGAGCCGAGACTGATAGGAGCGGATGCTGTATTGTTCAAGGATAATGAGGTCTTTCGCCAGAGCGGAGACGAATGAATCAGAGGCAGACAGCATCTTCCGCAAGTGTCCGCATCCATCTTGACATGCGTCAGTTGGGGTTGATAGGGTCGGGTACGCAGAAGAAAGGTCAGACCTCAAGGATATTCAGGTTATAACCTTTACGGCTCTGGAAGGGCAATACGGAGCCTTCGGGTTGCACCCGGCCAACGGTGCGAACCCACCTGTGCAGGAGTCCCACTGTTTCGCCATGAAAGATTCTCTATTCAATCGACGCCGTTTTCTTGCCGCGGGAGGTTGCGCGATCGCAACCGCTCCTGTGGTTGCATGGGTGCCGTCAGCCTTGGCGGTGCAGACCGGTAAGCCAGGATCGGGAACCGAACCGCAGCAGAAGATGACCTTGAACGTGCGCGACTTTGGAGCGGCCGGAGATGGCAGCAGCAAAGATACCGCGGCCCTGCAGCAGGCGCTGGACCGCTGTGCCGCGCTGGGAGGTGGGGTGGTTCAGGTTCCCGCGGGAAGGTACCTGACCGGGTCGATCGCCCTGCGCACCGGGACGGAGTTGCGCCTGGAGAAGGGCGCGACGTTGCAGGGATCACCCGATCCGGCCGACTACGCCGTGACTCAGGTGCGCTGGGAGGGGAAGTGGATCCAGGGGCACGTCGGACTGGTCTACGCGATCGACGCGGAGCGAGTCTGCATCACCGGGCCCGGCCAGATCGCAGGCGATCTCGAGATTGGCAGGAGGCCAACAGCGCAGGACCCACTGCGTCGTCCTGCACTGATCGAGTTCATTCGCTGCAGGGACCTGCTCCTGGAGGGCTTCTCCACCAGCTATCACCACATGTGGTCTATCCATCCGACCGGCTGCGAGAACATCGTTATCCGCGGGTTGACGATCCGCAGCACCGGCGGCAACGGCGATGGCATCGATCTGGACTCCTGCCGCCATGTTCGGATTGAAGGCTGCGACATCTCTACGGGCGATGACTGTATCTCACTGAAGTCCGGCCGCGGCGAACAGGGCTACACCCTGCACCAGCCTACGGAAGATGTTCTGATCACAGACTGCACGCTGGCCGACTCCATCTTTGCCTGCATCGGCATCGGCAGCGAGACCTCCGGCGGCATACGCGGGGTCCGCATCGAGCGGTGCCGGTTTACGCACGCGCGCAGTTTTGCCATCTACATCAAATCGCGGGTTGGCCGGGGAGCTTATCTGGAAGATATCTCCGCTACCGACCTGGACGCTTCCGGAATGGAGGGGGGATTCCTGCGTCTGAATCTGCTGAGTAGCGGTCTGCTGGGAGAGCATCCGGTGCGGGGGGCAGCCGGAATCCCGAGATGCAGCAACTTCCACTTCTCCAGGGTTCGAGTCCAGGACTGCCCAGTGCTGGTGCAGGCGACCAACATCTCCGCGGAGAAGCCTCTCGATGGGTTTGTTCTGGAGAACGTCAGCGGTACGTGCGAGCAGGGGATCTTCCTGGCCAACGTCCGTAACGCGCAGATCCGCAATCTCAGGGTTACCGGCTACGCGGGGCCGCTGATCACCGCGGAAAATGTCACGGGGACTGGCCTCGGTGACGCTCGGAGATTGTCGCCCGAGGCAACCCAGAGGCAGTAGGATGGGCTGCAGCGAACCAAAGGGCGCGGTCGAAGCCGCGCCCTTTGGCAAAAGCATTGGCTGTACTGAAGGCTCCGAAGCAGTCTCCCGCTTCAGCGGCCTATTGCATGGGTTGTTGAGGGTATGGGGATTGCTGCTGCTCGGTGATGGCAACGGAGCGTTCCAGGTGGAAGGTCAGGTACGTCCCCTGCGGCAGATAGATCTCCTTGTTGCCCGTGAAAGCGTCGCCCGCAGTGCCGGCTCCGGCTCCGGCCAGTCCGCCGATCAAGGCTCCTTTGCCGCCGCCGGCCAACCCGCCGATCAGAGCACCCAGCCCGGCGCCGCCGCCGGCGAAGAGCCCTGTGCGCATGCCTTTACCCTTCTCCACGCGATCGACGGAGGTGGTGGAGACCGGATAGATACCCCAGCGCGATTGCACACCATCCAAGCGCACCTCCAGGATGGCAGCGCCCTTGAAGCGGCCGAGCGGATGGGCGTCAACCACCGTACCCTGGGCGCGAGCGCCCTGGGGAATGACGACCTGGCCGTTCACCACCACATCGTCGACGATCGTAGCGGGGAAGGTCTCGCCGGATTGGCTGATCTTTGAGCCGAGATCCTGATCGAGACGAATGCGAAGCCGTGTGCCTGCGGGAAGATCGGCCACGCGCGGCGGTGGAGGCGCCTGCTGCGAATATGGTCCGGATTGCGGTCCGGATGGACCTGACGGCCCGGATTGCTGCGAGTACGGCCCGGATTGCTGCGAATATGGCCCGGATTGCGGTCCGGATGGACCGCCTTGTCCCGGATAGGCGGAGGGATTTGCGCCATTGGAGCCCGGCGCCGGTGCGGCTGGTCCATTCGGCGTGGAGTTGGATCCTGATTGCGCTCCGTTTTCCGGCTGCGACGAGGACTTGCATCCGGCCAGAAAGAGTGTGCTGAAGATTGCCAGCGACGCGAATGCCGATGCGGCAGGGAAGAGAAAACTGCGACGGAAGTTCATGAGATTCACTCCAGGAGGAATGTTTTTGCCAATGGACGACGGAAGGAAACAGTAGTTTCCGGTTCAGGGATCTTCAAGATTATGTCATCGCCAGGCGGCAAACGGTATTGATTCTTTTGATGAGCCGCTTCCGCGTACATGGCTGAACCCGGATTTGTGCAACCGGCACAGCCGGATCGGGATCCTCGCTGGCGCGCAAGTCGAACGGGCCTCAGGCTTCGGCGGTGGTCCAAAGGATGGGTTTTTCGCAAAGAACCTGCTTGTGGGCCGTGGCAGCCTTCACCGTAAGCGTAACGTGCAGGCGTTTGGGCAGCGGTTGCAGGCAGCGGCAAGACACTGATGACCTTTCGCCGCCAGTAGATGTATGCCGGCGAGGAACAGGACTAAGGCTTATGCGGCGACGTTCCAGGGGATAGGGCAGGGCTGGCAGGGCAATATGGAGCGGCTGGCTGCGTATCAGGAGCAGGCGTGTGGGCGCACGGTACCAGCGTGATCTGGCCTGCCCGGGAGTTTGTACCCCTGCCATCGTGCTTGTGGCGCAGCGATCAGGAACCTGGTCTTCCTTCACCGACTTCCAGCTTCGTCTTCGCAGGGCAGGTGGGACAAAGAGGTTATTTCAGATGCCGACCGGGTAGGGCTTCTCATGCATCTCGCCGCCACTGGCGCTCTTACGCTCAAAGAGCCCCTGGAAGATGCTCAGCAGGCCCGTATACCAGTAGCCCAACACGAAGAGCAGGAGAAATGGAACCGTGAAGAAGTTCTCCGTGGAGATGGCGTACCAGACGGTGGCGGCGAAGTAGACGCCGATGGCGAGTTCGATCCAGGGAATAATCCCCAGGCGTTTGCGGTACTTCCGGGCCTGGGATCTTTCACCCTTCTTCTGCACGCGGTACTTGGGAGTCCTGGCGAAGGCGCTCTTGATGCCGAAGAGAGCCTCCAGAACCGCCTTGGTGTTGGTCACGGAAAGGCCCACGCCCAGCGACATCAGGAAGGGCAGATACAGAAAGGTCTTGTACCAGGTACGCGGAAACAGCTCTCTCTGGCTGACCAGATAGAAGCTGGAGACGCTCATCGTCGAGGCCATGAAGAGCGGGAAGTCGATCAGCATCATCTGAATGGGGCCCTGCCAGGAGCGAATGATCATGGCGGGCATCAGCAGCACAGAGAGCACGATCATCAGCGGATAGCTGATGTTGGCCGTGAGGTGATACCAGGCTTCCAGCTTGGTATGAAACGGCGCCTCGGAGCGAAAGACCGAGGGCAGGATCTTCTTGGAGGTCTGGATCAGGCCCTTGGCCCAGCGGGCCTGCTGGGTCTTGAAGGCGGTCATCTCAATGGGCAGTTCGGCAGGGCACTCGACATCCTGCAGGTACTTGAACTTCCACCCCTTGAGCTGAGCGCGGTAACTCAGGTCAGTGTCTTCGGTGAGGGTGTCGTGCTGCCAGCCGCCCGCCTCCTCGATGGCCTGGCGGCGCCACATGCCGGCGGTGCCGTTGAAGTTGAAGAAGACCCCGGCGCGGGAGCGGCCGCCGTGCTCGAGGACGAAGTGGCCATCGAGCAGGATGGCCTCCACCTGGGTGAGGAAGCTGTAGTTGCGGTTCAGGTGCGTCCAGCGGGTCTGCACCATGCCTACGCCGGGTTCGGCAAAGTGATGGACGACCTTGCGCAGCCAATCCGGGGGTGGGACGAAGTCGGCGTCGAAGATGGCGACGAGCTCGCCCTTTGCCGAACGCAGGCCCTCTTCGAGGGCGCCGGCTTTGAAGCCGTGGCGGTTGGTGCGATGCAGGTAGTAGACCGGCTGGGGTGCGAGCCCCTGGGTACCCGCGGCAAAGCGCGCCACCATCGCTGAGGCGACCTCGACGGTCTCATCGGTGGAGTCATCCAGGAGTTGAATCTCGAAGCGGTCGCGAGGGTAGTCCAGACGGCAGCAGGCCTCCAGCAGGCGATCGATGACGAACTGTTCGTTGTAGATGGGCAACTGCACGGTGACGAAGGGAAGATTCTCTTCGTCAAAGCGCGCAGGTGGCTGGCTGGAGCGGGACTGTTTGCGCTTGTTGCGGTAGTAGAGCCAGACCAGCTGGTAGCGGTGGATGCCGTAGAAGGCCAGGATCACCATCACGAGGAAGTAAGGGATCAGAAGGCTGATGTCGAAGGCGTTCCAGCGATAGACGTTGCGAAAGGTGTGGTCGGCGTAGTGCGTCTTCCAGTAGTGCTGGAAGCCGTGGGAGGTGACGAGCATGGCGAGCGCATTGAGTTGACTGAACAGAGAGCTCTCCAGTTTCAAGGGAGTTTGCAGATCGATTTTACGCGAACCTTGGTGGACGGTCTGCGAGCAGAGCCAGGATTGTTCCGGGGTGGGGCCGCCGGCGCCGCTTGCGCTGGGTCGGCAATCTCCTTCTGGCTGCGCCGACTGAGGTGCGAAGGAATCCGGATACAGCCACTCGGGGGCTGGGTCAGTTCAGGAACATGGTGTGGTAGGGGATGTCGCGCTCGACGGGTTTGAAGCCGGCCTCGCGGATGATACGTCGCAACTCCTCTTCGCTGGCCCCGCCCGGTTTGTTGAGGTTCTCATCGAGCAAAACGGAGCCGACATCGTTGCTGCCAAAACGCAGGCCCATCTGGAGCACCTTGATTCCCTGGTTAGGCCATGAACCCTGAATATGAGGGATGTTGTCGAGGTAGAGGCGGCAGATGGCCAGGGTGGTAAGGTACTCCACCGCGGTGGGCTCGGGAACGGCGGGGATGCCCGGGATGCCGAGGCTGCTTTGATAGGCGAGCGGGATAAACGAGGAGAAGCCGCCGCTGTCCTGCTGGAGCTGGCGGAGGATCTCCAGGTGGTTGACGCGTTGCTCGGGGGTTTCGCCTACGCCGAAGACCATGCTGGCCGAGGTGCTGATGCCGAGCTGGTGGGCGGTGCGGTGGACGCTGATCCAGGCCGCGGTAGAGGAGTTCTCGGGGGCCAGATGGCGGCGGATGTCGTCGTCCAGGATGATGGCGTAGCTATCAATGGAGTCCAGACCGGCGGCCTGGAGACGGGCGAGGGTGTCTCGCAGTGTGATTCCGGCGGTCGAGGCGAGGGTGAGGATCTGGGTGGCGGCGAAACCGTGCAGCCAGATGCCGGGGAAGCACTGCTTGACGCCAGAGAGCAGCATCTCAAAGTGGGCGAGATCGGGTTGCTGCTGGACATCGGCCTGAACGATCAGTCCGGTGGCCCCCAGAGAGAGGCTTTTGCGGACGCTGGCGCAGGCGGCCTCCAGGGATGAGACGGCGTCCAGAGGGCGGGTAACGGTATAGCCAACCACCGCCTCCGGGTGAAGGCTGCGGCGAAGGGCGTCAGCCTCCATGCCGATGCCGATGAGGTCGTCGGAGGCGAAGCAGTCGAGGGCTTGCTGGCGAGAAATACCCATATTTACTCAGATTTTACGCTCTGGTGTGGGCTGGCCGGCTGTGCGGTTGTTCTGTGGCCTGGCCGGGGTGAGATTCGGGGTCTGCGGAGAGGCGTGTGGCGGGGTGATGGAGTGCGGCCTGAATGGCGCGGATGAGGGTGGGGGAGTCGTTGAGGCTCTCGGCGCGCCAGAGTTGGAGGCCAAGATCGGCTGCCTGCTGCTTGAAGTCGATGTCGATGTCGTAGAGGATCTCTACGTGGTCGCAGAGGAAGCCGACCGGCTGCAGGACGATGCCCTTGTGGCCGGAGTCGGCCAGGGCTTTGAGGGTGTCCGGCACGGTCGGTCCGATCCAGGGAGCGCCGGCGATGCCCTGAGACTGGAAGGCGAAGAACCAGTCCGCGTCGGTGAGCCCGACCGGGCGAAGGGCGGCTGCGATGGCCAGGGCGGTCTGTTTGCACTCCACTGGATAGGGGTCGGGGGTCTGCAGGTTGCCGTAGTCCTGCATGCCGTCGGCTGGCACGGGTGTTCCGGGATGGGCAGGTGGCTGGGATGGGACTGCCGTCATGATCGTCCGGCAGGGGACGGCGTGGGCTGTGAACAGGATGGGAACACGGGTGCCGGTGATGGCACAGGCCTCCGCCCACACCGGCCAGATGCGCTCGGCGAATGCCTGGGCAAGCAGGGGTTCGTCGGCCCAGCCGGAGACGAAATCCACGCTGAAGCTGGAGCCCACGGCAGCCATCAGAGCGCGGCGGTAGAGGCCTGTGGAGGTGCGGGAGTTCTGCGGCGCCAGACAGAGGACACGAGCGTGCTGAACGCCATCGGCCTTCATCTGGGCGACGACCTCAGCGATCGATGGCCGCCAGTTGCGCATGGCCACGTAGACGCGCTGGCCGGCGCTCTCCGTCTGTGCAGGGTCCTGGCGGTCCAGTTGCTGCTGTAGCAGGCGGGCCTGGAGCAGGGTCCAGCGGGTGAGCGGAGGTCCCAGGGGAAGGCCGTCATCCCCCTGGCCGGGCATGGAGTCGGTGAGGCCGATCTGGGCGTAGCGCTGCTGCAGTTCGGTGATGACGTGCTCCGGCATCGGCCGGCCGCCAGTGACGTTGCGCAGGTACTCGGCCATCTCGCTGAGTCGGTCGGGAGTACCGTGGGCAAGAAGGAGCGTCGCGGTGTTTGAGGGGTTGGCGGCGGGTGGGGTCTGATCGGGAGTCCGATCCGGGTTCAGGACTGGATTCTGGACTGGATTCTTGACTGGGGGCCGATTTTCAGGCCGGGTGCTGGATGGGAAGTCGGCGCTCATGGAGTGGTTGGCTACCTCAAGGGGTGACCGGCTGGCCAGCGGGAATCTGGCTGCGGAGCGTGGCCGGGGAGGAGGCGCCGAACTGGCGAATCCATTCGACCACCTGGATGACGTTTTCGACCGGAGTTCCAGGGACGATGCCGTGGCCGAGGTTGAAGATGTGTCCGGGACGGCCGGAGGCGAGGGTGAGGATCTCGCGGACGCGGGATTCGAGGACGTCGAGGGGGGCAAAGAGAGCGATGGGATCGAGATTGCCCTGAACGCCGCAGCCCGGTCCAACCGCCCGCCATCCCAGGTCGAGCGGGATGCGCCAGTCCAGGCCCAGGACGTCAGCGGTGGTCTCCGCCATGGAGGGCAGCAGAGAGGCGGTCTCGACGCCGAAGTAGATCACGGGAACGCCCAGGGCCTTGATGCGCTGCACCAGTTCGGTGGTGGGGGCCAGGCAGAACTGCCGGTAGTCGGAGACGGAGAGGGCTCCGGCCCAGGAGTCGAAGATCTGGATGCAGTCGGCGCCGGCCTCCACCTGCTGTTGCGCGTAGGCGACCAGAACGGTGTTGAGCTTCTCCATGAGCAGCGGCCAGGCGCCGTCGCCGGAGTACATCATCTTCTTGGCTTCAATGTAGTTGCGCGAGCTGCCGCCCTCGATCATGTAGCTGGCCAGAGTAAAGGGCGCTCCGCAGAAGCCGATGATGCCGAGCTGGTCGCCATCGGCTCGCGGCGTGCGGAAGTGCTTGGCCACCTTTTCGATGGCCTGGGCAACGTAGGTGAGGTCGGCGGCGCGATCGGTGCGCAGCGCACGGACGTGATCGAGGGAGCGGATGGGAGTGTGAACCTGGGGGCCCTCGCCGGCGACGAATTCGAAGTCCAGGCCCATGGGAGTGAGGGGCAGAAGCAGGTCGGCGAAGATGATGGCGGCGTCCACGCCCAGGCGCTCGGCGGCGGTGATGGTGACCTCTGCGGCGATCTCTGGGGTGCGGCAGATCTCCAGCAAAGTGTGGTGCTTGCGGACGGCCATGTACTCCGGCATATAGCGGCCCGCCTGGCGAAGAAACCAGACCGGAGTGCGGTCCACGGGCTGGCGCAGGCAGGCGCGCACGAACCGGCTGCTGCCCTGAGAGTGGGGGCCGAGCGAAGCGTGTTCAGATGAGAGGAGCGAGGTGGATTGCTTCGGGTCGGATGGGTTCAAGATGGATCAGACTCCCACCTTCCAGCCTAGCATCCGCAGCAGTTCCGAGGGGGGAGTGGCGGCGGGTTCGGGGGAAGGTCTTCGATTGAGATAACGTGAGCGGAGGTCAGCTCGGCTGGCCTGTACCGGCAGCGCCGGCGGAGCGAGCACAGCTAAGACGATAGACTGATTAAGCGATCTTGCTCTGTGTCTGTGGTCACCTGCTGGTTGGGTGGGGCATGGTTGCGGCCTGCCTGGCTGGAAGAGCCACCCACGAAGAGCGATCAAGAAGAGCATCACGAAGAGAGAGAAGAAGAGACCCGGAAACCTATGGTGAACTATTTAGAACTGCCGGCGGGCGATCGCGCCCCTGAGCTGGTCAACGCTGTCATCGAGATCCCGCTCGATGGCATCAACAAGTACGAGTTCGACAAGAAGCTGCACGTCTTCCGTCTGGATCGCAACCTGTATTCGCCGGTTCATTATCCGGGCGACTACGGCTTTATTCCCAGCACTCTGGCCGATGATGGCGACCCGCTGGACGTTCTGGTGCTGGTGGAATCGCCCAGCTTTACCGGATGTCTGCAGGAGGTGCGGCCGATCGGCGTGCTGGAGATGATCGACCAGGGTCAGCCTGATGAGAAGATTCTGGCCGTGGGGGCGAGCAATCCACGCTACAAGGACGTCAGCGACTACACCCAGGTGTACCCGCACACGCTACGGGCGATCAGGCACTTCTTCTCGATCTACAAGGATCTGGAGGGCAAGCGCGTGGAGGCGAGGGACTGGATGGACGCAGCGGCTGCGCGGGCGTTGATCGTCAAGGCGCAGAGGGCGTTTGAGGAAAAGAAGAGCAAGGGTTAGCTAGGGGTGGAAGGGCGCCGAAGCGGCGGGCTTCGGCGCAACGAGTTCCGGCGCGCCTGCAAGCCAACCCCTAATGGTTGAACTGGTCGGCGTTGGGCACCAGTTGCTGGTACACGGAGTTGGGAAGCTCGGTCTGCCAGTGGTGCGTCAGCCGTGCCACAGCGACAAAGGCAAAGAAGATTCCCGCCAGAATGGCCGCCACTGTGAGCGGCTGCAGGGTGCGCAGACGCCAGCGGGCGCTGGAGAGAGCCAGGGACCTGGCGGCGGGGCTGGCATCGGCGGGAAACAGAGCCTGGGCCGGGCGCCGTGGCGGCAGAGCGTAGTTCAGAGCGTTCTCTGCCGGGCAGGCCGCGATGCAACTCAGGCAACTGCTGCACTCCAGCGAACGGATTGTCACCAGTTGCGCCACCGGGAGATTGGAGGGGCAGGCATGGTTGCACTTGTTGCAGTCGATGCAGGCCTCCGGGTCGCGGCGGATCTTTACCGGGCTCAGCGCAGAGACGATCCCCATCAGCGCGCCGTAGGGGCACAGATACCGGCACCAGACGTTCTTGATCACCAGCGAGAGCAGCGCCAGCGTCAACAGCACGCTGATCCCCACCACACCCATCTCGCGGAAGAAGTTCAGCATCTTCACGTCGGCGATGATCCCGAAGGGAGCCTCCAGAAACTGTTCCAGGCCAGCGGCGGGCATGCTGACGACGACGTAGACAAAGAAGGCCAGCAGTAAATACTTCAGGCTGCGCAGCGGGATGTCCAGCCAGCGGGGCAGCGTCAGCGGGCCCAGCCGCAGGCGGCGCAGGGCGGCTTCGCCCAGCTTCCACAGCGCCTCCGAGACCGTGCCCACCGGGCAGAGCCAGGAGCAGAAAGCCTTCTTCAGCAACAGGCTGGAGAGCAGGAAGGCGACCAGAAGAAACATTGCCGCGGGATGAATCGCTGAAAGGTGATGGGTCACCAGAAAGTACTTCAGATTCATCAGCCCGGCGATGGGCAGCCAGCCCTCCACCCCGGCCGGGCGGCTGACGTAGGGGCTTCGACCGTTGGTGTCGAAGTAGCGAACCCAGAGATAAAACTGAACGCCAAGCCAGGCGTTGAGCGCCACAAAGACGATCTGAACGATGTGGCGGAGGCGCTGAGATCTGTCCTGGAGATGGCGGCGGTTGAAGGGTTTTCTGCTGGATGAGGTCTGGGCGGTCGGGAGTGGAGCAGTCTCAGTGGGCATGGCTACCTTCCGCTGTTTACTTTAGGCCGGGGATCGATGGTTCGGTATGACTTACGTCACAGGCTGTGGGCGCGGCCCGTCCCAAGCGTACAGCCCGTGACGCGGCAGCCCGACGCGCCATCGTCCCCGCGGTCGGTTGTGATAAAGTGAATACTGCGCTCGGGCGTTTTGACGAGCGCCGTTTGCTGTTAGCACCCTGTCAGACGGATGGCGTCTGGCTGGGCTCCTGGGGCTATCAGGCTGGCGTAGCTCAGCTGGTAGAGCACCTGATTTGTAATCAGGCGGTCGGGGGTTCAAATCCCTTCGCCAGCTCCAGATCTCCGGAGCAGCCGGCGGCAGATGAAGCGTTGGATGTTGTGGATGAAGTGGATGTAGGCATCTGCCAGTATCTCCTCTCGCAGCGTTCGCCATTGATAGTTCCGGCAAAAGGCCTCGCATCTCTCCTCAGGGTGTGCGGTTGAGGCGCTTGGACGCCTCTGCCAGGATGTGGATGGTGTGCGGCAGGATGGGTTGCTGCAGGAGCAGTTGTAGAGTCGTAAAGGGCACAGGTGGCCGAGTGGTTAATGGCAGCAGACTGTAAATCTGCCACTCTTCGAGTTACGGAGGTTCGAATCCTCCCCTGTGCACCACCTTTCCAGCAGCGCCGGAAGAGCGTTGATAGAAGGGTTGAGTGTTGACCTGATGGGAAGGCCCTGCGGTCGCGCCTATGGGCAGCACGAGGCGATGTGGTAAAGGGCGAGAGAGTGGAGTGAGCAATTCGATGGAGAAGTCACTCAATCCGGCGGCCAGCAGGGAACGGATGCTCGCAGCGCTCGCAGGTTTGGTAGTCTTAGGAGTACTGGCGTGGTTCACGATAGACCCGTCAGCGGTGTTCCATGTGCATGGGTTCGACAACCGGTACATGGGGTTTGAGGGTCGGGATGTTCCGGTTCGCTGGCTTCCGATCTTGTTTTTCGGTCTCTTTGGGCTGCGCATCGTGAGCGCCAATCTGCGCGCACGGTTCGAGGAGAGCAAAGAGGCACAGAGGCTGATGTAGCTCAGTGGTAGAGCACTCCCTTGGTAAGGGAGAGGTCATGGGTTCAAGCCCCATCATCAGCTCCAGAATCTTCGGCGCTGCGGCAGGCGGAATGTGGACCCCAAGGGGCCAGAGATGCTCGGATGAGTCATCAGGATCCCCGAACACGGTCTGCGCAGTGGGCTTCAGGTTGTTCAGGCGGGAGTAACTCAGTGGTAGAGTCACAGCCTTCCAAGCTGTTGGTCGCGGGTTCGATTCCCGTCTCCCGCTCCAGATATTGAGGACTTGCTAAGGACGGACGCAACAATCATGGCGCAATCCCCGTTTCAGGATCAGTTTCAGGTAGACCGCACAACAGCTCTGTTTGAGCGTCCGGCGATGGATGTTGTGGATCGGGCAGGGTTTACCGCAGTGAAGCAAGCCATTGAAGAGGCATTTGCTCCCGGCAAGGTGGAGAAGTTTTTGCGCGCGGTGGAGCGCGCCGGTCTGCGTATCCGCGAGTTTGAGATGGTGTTGGGAGCAGGCAAGCTGGGCGCACAAGCCGCTGCCGAGTATGCCAAGCTCTCCAACGGGGATCAGGGGCAGGTTCGGGAGTTTTATCTGGCCTCGGTTGAGAAGGTGGAGATGCCGCTGCGTGACCGGTATTTCAAGATCTACGCTTACTACTAGAGATATTTTCCTTTGGTTGGATGCTCCGGAGCAGGTGCTCCGGTGTGTCTTGCCCGGGGCGACCTCAGCCGAGGTGGATGCGATGGATTCTATGGACTGACGTGTGAATCTGAATCGCTGGATTCCGTCTGTGGAAAGAGACGACTCCGCGCGGGCCAGACCAAAGAGGGTTCTAAGACGGGAGTGAAGCCGTCGGTCAGGGTTCGGCGCCTTCAAACCACAGGGAGTTTGGCAGTAAAGTTTTGCAGTACCGTAGTTTCGATATCAGAAGAAAGTGAGTAGTCATGGCGAAGGAAAAATTTGATCGCAGCAAACCGCATGTCAACGTAGGGACGATCGGGCACATTGATCACGGCAAGACGACGCTGACGGCGGCGATCACGAAGGTGTTGTCCAAGCACAATCCG
>JAJZDM010000101.1 GCA_021806005.1 Acidobacteriota bacterium
CGGTGGCGGTGGGCGAGTTTTCAAAGGAGATGTCGTAGGGGAAGGGAACGATGCGCATGTAGTAACTGGACGAGCCATCTCCCATTGGTCCATCTTTTTCATTGGGGTCAATCGATCCAACCGCGGAGGGGCCAAAGATCGCGGAGGGCTGGAGGTTCGGCGGAGGAGGGGGTGGGGTGCAGCCGGATCCGGAGGAGTCGTTTGCCCGGGTCTCGCTGCGTAGGCCGCTGGATTGGAACTTGCCGGAGGGGACCGCGTTATTCGTGTTACTAGCGTTATTAAGTTGGGTAGCGGGGTCCGATAAAATTATTTTTGCTATCAAATACCCTTCGGCATATCCCGCGATGTCTAGGTTTGGCGGCCAGGAAGACTTGCCTGCCTTGGCATCTGAGACGCCTTGCTGGAAGGCTGTCGGGGTGGTGCAACCCCCGCTGCCGCTTGACTGATGTGCCGTCCAGTTCGCGGAGCCTTCTGCGGGCGGCGGGAGAGCAGGTGTCGGCGACGGGCTGGGGTTGGCCGGGCTTCTAAAATTTGGGTTTCCACCGGCCTGTTCCTGTTGAAATGGGGGATTTGGTATGGTTGGGATGACAGGAGGCGTGAAGCCCATCTGCGTGGATTGAGCATAAAATAAAGCGGTGCCGAGACAGTTTTGATAGTAGCTCGATGCCGTGCTTTGCACGCATCCCGGGGTGTAGGTGCTGCCCACGGAGTTTGCAGCGGTCTCTATATCGGCAACCGAGCCGAACCAGGGTGGTTGCAGGGTCGCAATCAGGCCGATCTGCGGGGAACCGGTGGCCGAGGCAATCTCCAGCGGGATGGACTGTGTAGCTCCGGCCGCGAGATGAGCAACGTAAAGCTCGACATACATGTTATTTCCAACGGTCGTCGCAAATCCCTGGCTCTGCGCCTGCGTGTAGCCGTTGATGGTGAAGGTGATGCCGGTAGGAATCGACACCCATACCGGTGTGATGTAGGCATCCTGCGTGCCGGAGTTGGTGACGTTGATGTAGAAGGGCGTGGAGACCCCGATGCGAATGGCGGAGCGTCCCACAATCTGCACGGAGAGATTCGGCTGTCCGCCGCTTTGCACCGTCACCGCATTGGCCGCGGTCAGCGTGCCGCCGCCGTTGGGGTTGGTGATGACGATGTTGTAACTCCCGGTGAGAGCGCCATCCAGCGCGAAGTTGCAGCTCATGGAGGTCCCATTGCTGTTGACGGAGCCGGCGGTGGCTTCAATGACGGTTGAACCCTGCACCAGTTCGCAGGTTGCGCCTTGATCGATACCGGAGCCATCCACAGTGAGCGTACCGTCTCCGGCGTTGCCAAAGGTTGTCTGCCCGACGACGGAGATGGTTCCTGACCCAAGCTCGGAGAAGAACCAGTTGTTCCCATCCAGTTTGTCTGGGGCCAGCGTCGACTGGAAGGCGTCGGAGGTCACGGGGAAGTTGGTGGAGTTGGTCGCACCCACCACATAGATGTTGTCTGCGGAGTCCAGGGCCATTCCATTCAGGCTGTCCGTTCCGCTGCCGCCGAGGTAAGTGAAGTACTGCGCCTGCGATCCGTTGGGATTCAACTCCATGATGAAGCCATTCTGCACACCCGCCAGCGAGGCCTGGTACGAATCTCCTACGCTGGGAAAGTTGGTGGCCTGGGTGAAGCCGGCGATCCAGGGATTGCCCGCGGCATCGACGACGACATTGGCAGGGAAGGTCTGTCCAGGCTGGCCGCCAATGTAGGTTCCCCACAATATTTTGGTTCCATTGGAGCCAAGCTTCACCAGGTCAGAGACCCAGCCGCCGTCCCCACTGCCCGGAAAGGCAGTCTCCAACGCTCCGCTTGTCACCGGAAACTTGTCAGATGCAGTGTCTCCGTACACGTACAGGTTCCCCGACGGATCGAAGGCCAGCTTCCATGCCCACTCTGAGCAGGAGGCTTCTGCGGCAGCTTCTGTCTGTCCGCTGAGATAGCTGGCGTAGAGCAGGTTCTGGAGATTGGGGGAGATCTCCCCGAAAAATCCAGCGGAGTTCAGCGGTACGGCTCCGGCCGCGCAGGGGCCAAGCGGATTCAGCTTCGGCTGCAAGGCGTTTGCGGTCGTGGGAAGGTTGTTGGTATAGGCTTGACCCGCAAACCAGATATTTCCGTTGTCATCCAGGGTAAGGCCAAGGATCCTGTTGCCGGTGAAGGTGGTGTTCGACTCTGGCGTATCCGTGCCGTAGTACGTGGCCGCAACGAGCGGGCTGCCGGTTGCCTGCAAAAAATTGAAGATGGCGATGAAGCCACTCTGGCCGGCGCTTGTGGCCAGATTTGCTTTATAGACGCCGGTGGTGGTGGGTAGTCCGGAGCCGGAGTATCCGGCAAGATAGATGTTGTTTTTACTGTCAGCGATCACCTGGTAAGGACGGGATATGCCACCGGAGGATGTAGGCCCGTAATAGGTGGAGTACTTCAGCGTGGTTCCGTCAGGGCTTAACTCGGAGAGAAAGGCGGTCTTTCCTCCCGAGGACAACGCGGACTGAATGGAGCCGGCCGTGGTTGGATAGTCCGGGGAGTTGGTGTAGCCGGTGACAAACGCATCGTTGCTGGAGTCAATTGCGATGGAGTATCCGTAGTCGTTGACGGAGCCTCCGATGAAGGTGGAGTACAGCAGCGAGCCGGAGGGAGAGAACTTGGCGACGACCACGTTGCGAACGTAGGTTCCGATGTTCTTGCGTGTCGTCTGGTACGCATTTGCGGAGACAGGAAAGTTCTGCGAGGCGGAGAAGCCGACGATATAGCTGTTGTCCTGCTTGTCCAGGACGATGTCCTGAGCCTCATCGTCATGCACGCCGCCGACGTAGGTGGAGTAGAGGAGATTGACGGTGGGATCGATGATGAAGGTCTTCGTCTTGTCGTAGCCGGCGAATTGGAAGCCGAGGGTGTTATCCGCGTGCAGGGCGAACTTGCCCTGGATCAGCCTCTTTCCATTCGCAGCGTTCTGGTACAGCAAGGGTGTGTGAAGAACCGTCCCGCCTTCACTGCTGAAGGCCAACGCGCCGTGCTCGGTGATGTGTTGGGCAAGATCTCCCTCCATTTGAAAACGGATCTGGCTGGGGTCGGCTCCCGCCGCGACGATAAAGTCATACTCGAGCTTGCCGCCATGGCTGTAGAAGACTACGTCAATGCCGGGATAGAGATTGTGATATTTGACGCGTGCGTATGTTTTCAGACCGTGAATCCATCGGCTTTGATCCTTGCCGAGGAAGTAGTTCGCCGTGCCGGACTGCTCATCCATGGGCTCCAGGGTTACATCCGGGTTTGCCCGGAAGAAGCGAATATGCTCCTGTTTTACCGAGAACTGCATGTCCGCATCGGTTGAAGCCGACGGGCCGGCGAGAGCGCTCGGTTTGCCTGTGCCTGGGCGGGTCAAACTCGTCGATCCTGAAGCCGGGTACGCGACGCGGAGCGTCAAGCCGCTGCGATCCAGCAGCGTCTGCATGTTCCATGCCTGGGCAACATAGAGGCTGCCTGCCGGAGCCTGACCCTGGTTCCTTGTAAACACCAGCGGAAGGGAGGCGTCTCCGGTGCGCCTCCGCGCGTGGAGTCCGGGAGTCTTTTGATAGGCGCTCGCTGTTCGCTGGTCCCCCGTGGCGGCGGCTCGAGCAGCAGTTTGAGCGTGCCCCAGCCGGACAGAGAGAAGGGAGAGAATCAGGATGAGCGAAGCGCTATACCTTCTTCCGTGCAGGTGTGCCCTGACGGCGCGATCTTCACGGACATTGTCCCGGTTGAAAACTCCCTGGCAGGTCCGATTCGGGTGATCCAGCCACAGGGAAGGGGCGATACGGTGCGAAGTGGCGAAGGAGCGTGTCGGCAGATTGTGGCGGCGCATGAGAACACCTCGAGAGAAGCGATGACGATCGAGTTTGGGTGTCAGGCGGGCCTTCGTGGTTCGGAGGCGTGCGGATGGCGATGTTACCCAGTAGTGTCGTTTTCTGCGGAAGCATCACGAAAGCGTCGTGTGGGTGGTCTCTGGCTGCCTTGTCTTTTCATGGACAGCGGCGGGAGGTCCATGCCGCGCACCTGACGAGTACGGCGTTGCCTGCGGCGCCGGACGCACACCAGCCCAGGGCCGTCCATAGGTGGAGCATGGGGAGGGAGCATCGGGAGACGATAGCCGGTTGCAAGTCCGGTGAATGCTCTCCGAGCTTTATGGCATTTTCGGTGTGGATGGGTATCCCGAAGCGGGCTTGGAGTGGCGTTTTTCTTGGGGGAAAACGCCCATCGAAGTCGAGTCGCCCTCTACACCTGCACCGAAACTGCCTTAGGGGAGATCAGAGGGATCTTCGTGCTGGTTTCTGCAGTGGGAGATAGCTGGTTGAAGCATGCACCGAAGCAGCGAGCGGATACAGGCGATGGGCCGGGTGGAACTACGAGTGACACATGGTTCTGCGACGCCAGCAGCACGAGCCGGCCGCTCCGGACGGCGGCGGGTTCCTCTTCGGCTGCAAGTCTGGGAGGCTTGAAGAGACGAAGAACCTAGACCGTCGGCATCCAGGCGTGGGAGTCTTCTGCGTTGCCGGAGCTGGAGAAGGCGTCTGCAACCCGAGTCGCCTTCAGGCTCCGGCTCTGCAGGGTTCAGATCGGAGGGGAGGCGTAACTGCCGAGCTGAGGCTTAGAACTGCTGCGTCCGGAGCCAGTTCCGGAAGGCGGGGCCGACTGCGTCGTGTTGTAGCGCAAAATCGACCGTGGCCTTGAGGAAGCCAAGCTTGTCGCCGGCGTCGTAACGCTGGCCGACATATTGGTAGCCATAGACCTTCTCGTACCTCAGCAGGGCCCGGAGCGCATCGGTGAGTTGCAGTTCGCCCCCCGCACCTGGGGTAAGTTGCTCGATCAGCTCAAAGATCCGAGGGGTAAGGATGTAGCGTCCGATGATGGCATTCTGGCTGGGCGCCTCCTGTGGACGGGGCTTCTCCACGAGGTTGCTGACAGACATCAGGCGCGGGTTGGTGGGATGCGGCGCGCAGTCCAGGCAGCCGTAGAGAGAGATGGCGGCACCCTCGACCACCTCAGTGCCCAGGATGGTTGCCTGTGTCTCGGCAAAGGCGCCTGCCATCTGCGCCAGGCAGCCGGGTTGGGCATCCACAATATCATCGGGCAGGATGACGGCGAAGGGCTCGTTGCCCACCAGTTGTTTCGCCATCAAAACCGCGTGGCCCAGGCCAAGCGCCTCGGGCTGACGAACATAGCTGATGTGGGCCAGTGTCGCGATGGAGCGCACCAGTTCCAGTAACTGGTCTTTGCCGCGGGTGGAGAGCGCTGCTTCCAGCTCCGGGGAGCGATCGAAGTGGTCCTCCATGGTGGTTTTGCCGCGCCCGGTGACGATGATGATGTCCGTGCAGCCAGCCGCCACGGCCTCTTCCACGCCGTACTGGATCAGCGGCTTATCGACCAGCGGCAACATCTCCTTGGGAGTAGCCTTGGTGGCAGGAAGGAATCTGGTCCCGAACCCCGCTGCGGGGATCACTGCTTTGCGAATCGTCTGTTGAGTCATGAAAAATAGAGGTCTCTCTGAATGTTGTATCTCTTTGCTGCTCTGTGGTCGAGAGGGCCACTTGAAGCAGGATGGAGGCGACTGCATCGCTGATACAGACCAGAAGGATCGGAGGACCGCTGGAGATCTCTCCCTGAGATGGCCAGACGATTCTGTCAGTTTGCGGCCTGCCATGCAAGGAAAAAGCTTATGAAGAGGGTTCCAGACGGTGTGGCGAAGAGTTCCCCTGAAGGAGCCTCCTTGAGGGTCTCAGAGGTAGCCCGCAACGGGCCAGGATGGACGGGTGAGGCGTTCAGGCTGGGCTTTGGCTGCGCCGCCATGATGGGACGGGTGGGGCGCAAGGACTCGCTGGCGGCGCTGGGAGCGGCCTATGATGCGGGCATCCGGTTCTTCGACGTGGCGCGCTCCTACGGCTACGGGGAAGCGGAGGCACTGCTCGGAGAGTTTCTGCGAGGCCGCCGGTCCGAAGCCTTGATCTCGACAAAGTTCGGAATCGTGCCCGCTGCCAAAGGTCCCCTGTCACCCGCCCGGAGTCTCAAGCCGCTGGTGCGCAGCCTGCTGCGTGTGGCTCCAGGGGCGCGCCGGATGCTGCAGCAGCGGCTTGCCTCCCAGAGCTCTGCCGGTCATTTCAGCGTTGCGGATCTGCACGCCAGCCTGGAGATCAGTCTGCGCGCGCTGCGGACCGACTATGTGGACATCCTGTTTCTGCATGAGCCGCCATCGAGCGTGCTGCAGCAGGATGAACTCTTCGCCGCTCTGGGCGGACTGGTGGCCGCGGGCAAGGTGCGCTGGGTGGGCGTCGCGGCCGCGCCACAGGTGATTGAGGCCACACTGGCGGCCAGGCCCCTCGGCGTTCGTTATCTTCAGTTCGCGTGCAACCTGTCCAATCTGGGCGTGGCGCAGAGGGTGGTTGCAAGGGCCGATGGCGATTTGATCTCGATGGCCAACCATCCATTTGGTGGCCCTGCAGGCGTTGCCGCGGGTAAGGCGCTTCTGGGTTCGTTGGCCTCCGCTCCCACAACTCCCCTGTCTCTGCAGGAGAAGCTGCGGCCCGCCGATGATGCCTTGCTGGCCGATGTGGTGCTTAACCTGGTGACCAAGGCCATCGGTGTCCAGATAGTCCTGGCCTCGATGCTGACGCTGGAGCATCTGGGTGCGAATCTGGCCGCGCTCCGACAGAGCCGCTTCGATGCGGAGGAGTTGCGGTGGCTGCGTGAGATTGTGGCCTCGGGGCAGGTCCCTGCGCCGGCGGGAGCGCGCCAGGCGTAGCCCGGGAGGGATGTTGAAGCCGTTGTTGGGCAGGGGATAAAACGCCGTGGCGACTGCAGAGGCAAGCGCCACGGCCGGAAGGGCGAGGTTACAGGACGGGACTGTTGTCGTGCAGCATCGCCTGGCGGATGATCTTGATGGGCGCAAATCCCTGGTGCATGAAGTCGTCGTGGAACTTCTCCAGATTGAACGCGGCGCCCTGCTTCTTCTGCACGTCAGCGCGCAGCTTCATGATCTCCAGCTTGCCGAGGGTGTAGTAGAGATAGAGCGCATCGGAGGAGCCACGCTTGGTCTCTACCTCCGCGATCGGTTGCGACTGATAGCCCTGCTGGACGAAGAACTGCTCGGCCTCGGGAACGGTCAACCATCCGCCTACGCCGGTCTGCATGCGGATGGCGACGACGAAGCGGGCATCGCGCAGCAGAGCATCCTGCAACTGGCCCAGCCGGATGAGTTCGGCCTGGCGAGCGTCGGCTGCTCCGGCACCCGGCTGCCCGTAGCCCTGGTCCAGCATCATCTGTTCGCAGTAGTGAGCCCAGCCTTCGATGTTGGTGTTCGCTCCCAAAACCTTGCGGATGGTGGACGGAAACTGCGACTGGTAGAGGAACTGCACGTAGTGGCCCGGGTAGGCCTCGTGCACGCTGGTGGAGACGATGGTCCCGATATTGAATGCGGCCATGTACTCCGAGGTCTGTTTAGGGTTCCACCTGGGCTCCGGCAGGGTGACGTTGAAGTACGCCTTGTTGGAGTTCATCTCAAAGGGTCCCGGTGGGTCCATGGAGGCCTGCGTGGTGGCCCGCATGAAGGGCGGTGTCTCCTCCAGCACCGGCTGCACGTCGCTGGGCAGGGTGATGATGTGGTGGGAGCGAATGAAGGCGATCTCCGAGTCGAAGCGGTCGTGGAAGGCCTGCAAGAGCTGGTCCGGGGCAGGATGCATTGTGGCCAGTTCCGCAAGCTCCTGCTGCGGGGTTTTGGCGGGATCGATCTGTTTGGCAATTCGTGCAAATTCGGCCTGGTTCTTGTGCAGGTCTGCATAGGCGATCTGCAGGAGCTGCGGCAGCGGGATGTCTACCATCTCGTTGTACTCCAGGGCCTTGGAGAAGGTGTCCGCACCCCAGCGGAAGTCCCCATTGGAGCGGGGCAGAAGGTCCGTCTTCATCCATTGGGCGTAGCTCTTCAGGGCCTCGATGACGGCCGCGTTGCTGCTGACGAAGTCGGCAAAGCCCGCCTTGTTGGCTGGGTTGTCTGCAGCGGCGAAGGCGGCGGGCACATCGTGCTGAAAGAAGCTGATGTCGTCGTCGATCTGTTCGAGCGCGATCTGAGTGTAGATGAGGGGCGGATTCTTGAGGTTCTGGCGTGCGTACGCAAGGGCCTGGGGGATCTGCCGCTCGCGGGCGACGGCCGCCTGGAGGCGCACATCGAGAGGGGCGTAGGGGCGCTCCATGATGACGAAGATGGAGTTGGTGACACCGCTGGAGTACGTGTCTGGATTTTTCTCCCACGCGCGGATCACCTGGAGATCCAGGAGCTGGCCCCGAACATTATTGAGCAGGATCTGATAGTCCGCGGCCGGTTCGGCATCGAGTGCGGAGGGATCCAGGGCTTCCAGCTTTTTTTCGAACTCCTGGAGTGCGGCAACCTGACGTTGGACGCCGGCGGCCGAGTAGTCCTCCAGTTGAGCGTCATACTGATGCAGCCCCGCGCTGGTGCCTGCGGTGGGCGCGAACTTGAAGTAGATGTCCTGGAAGTACTGGTTACTGATGTAGGAAAAGGTTTGATCGCCGCCGTCGGCGGAGAGGCGCTGAGCAGGCATGGAAGGGGTCATCAGAAGACTGGCGAAGAGGGCAGAGGCGAGCAGTCGGCAGAAAGTCATGATGGGCAAAGTGTAGCGCAGAACAGAACGAGGCTAACGCGGGAGTGATCCGGAAGCCGCGTCGTGAGTCCGGCCCACTTTGGAGAGCTGTCTGAAAGAGGTTGAAGTGGCGCAACTCCCGCGCCAGCCTGAAGTTGAGGTTCGGCGAGGCTCTGGCGATGCGGAGATCCAACCGTATGCGGCTATGCCGCATACGGTTAGATCGAAACCTGGTGATAGAGCCGATAGTCCTCGTTGTGAATCTGAGGGAATGATTTGAAGGTGACGGGAGCGACGGCGGAGTCGGCAATCCACGCGGAGCCCAGGCGGCGCGTGGCCAGCAACTGCTCACGAGTGAATCGGCTTTCTGGCGCGTTGATGGCGAACAGGGTGAGTGGACCGGAGCAGAGGGCCACGGTGTTCGGATGCTGCGGGTCGACCGCTTCCAGGCGATTCTTCCGGTCGATGGAGTACTCGATCGTATCCCCGCTCTTCCACTCCCGGCGCACGGAGGCGAACGAGCCGGGCTGAATCTCGCCTTGCCAGCGGCTGCCGTTGATGGAAAGGGAGGTGCCGGAGCCGGCCCAGGCTGGCACCCGCAGGGCGATGGGGAAGGTCTGAGGACTGGCCGTGGTGACGCGCAAGGTGGTCTCGTCCGAGTAGGGATAGGCGGTCTTCTGCTCGATGGCGACGGGCACTCCCTGCAGGCGGGTGCTCAGGCGCGAGGGTACAAACAGGTTGACGACGATGCCGTCACGGGAGCGGAAGTAGGAGCTGATGCCGTAGTCGGCGGTGACCTGGGGGAAGGTGCCTGAGCAGCAGGGCCACTTCTCAGGGTAATAGACCTTGTTGCCGTGGTTGTTGTAATCGGAGTAGTAGAAGGAGAAGCCTGACGGCTGCAGAGGATTGGCGCCGAGGATCGTGTTGTACAGCACCTTCTCCATGCTGTCGCCATAGCGGCTGTCGCCTGTGATTCGCATCAGGTAACGAACGATCTTGAAGTGGCCGTAGGAGCCGCAGGGAGTCTCAAAGCTGGCGTGGGTGGTGGTGAGGCTGTCGCCGAGCGCGCCGCTGCCGGGTTCGACGAATCCTTCGTTGGGCCCCCAGCCGCCGGTAGCAAAGCTTTGCGCCAGCACAAAGTCAAAGCCGTTGCGCGCGGCGCGCAGATGGTCCTGGCTGCCCAGCACAAGGTAAGCCTGGGAGGCGGAGCTGAGCGCATTGACGTGGCTGTACGCGTGGAGGTGAGGAAGGATGTTGTCGCCGGAGGCCAGAGGATCGAAGTACTCCTTGTTCTGGAGGAATCGTTGGGCCAGATCAAGATAGCGGCGGTCGCCGGATCGTTTCCAAGCGAGGAAGAAGTTCTCCGGGAGGGTATAGCTCTCATCCCATGTCCACGCAACGTTGGGATGGGGGCGGGCGGCCATCTCGGGGCGGGTGAGTGCGTGCGGGGGAAGGTAGGGCAGGACCGCGTCGGTGGCTCGGGCGAGCGCCGGGAGCGCGTCCCGATCCTGGGCAAACTGGTGGGCGTCGATGAGGCCGCAGTTGGTCTTGTCGAAGGTGTAGCACGGCAGCGGATAATCGACATAAAACTTTGGCGTGATGGTTTCGGCGAATCCACGCACCAGGCGATGCACCTTGGCCTGCGTGGGCTTATCGCCGGTGACGGCGTAGGCGCGGGCGAGTCCGGACAGGTACTGACCGAAGGAGTGGCCGGGGATGTAGCCGGTCATGTTGTTCGGGGGATCGAACTCGTCTGACCAGTCGTACCAGCCGCCCATCTCCGGGCCGGGGGTGGGCAAGCCGGCGGCCTTGCGGAAGGGCTTGAGCAGCGCATCCTCGTCGATCGCGAGAAAGAACTGGTGATTGGCGTGGAACTGCGAGAGCATGGGGCCTTCAAGGAGTTGCACATCGCTGTAATGGAACTGGCTGAGGAGGGTTGTCCCCTTGTCGGGGCCCGGCGCAGCCTGGGCGATGATTCGCGGAGCGACAGTGCCTGCAGCGGCAGCCGCGATGCTGCCCTTGAGGAACGTTCTTCTGGTTAAGCGTTTTCCCATATGCCCTCCATAGGTGGCAAAATCCGCGCCGCGGAACTTGGACCAGATCGTATCGGCTGGGATTTCCGGCTGTCAAATGAGGGAGGGCTGCTGAAGACTGGAAGCGCCGCCAGCCAAGGTGGTAAGACCTTATGGAGAACTCCGCATTCGGCCTTCAGGTACAGAGGTGAAGGGCGCTGCGGGCTGGGCGCCTGGTTTTGCATTACTTGCGGCGTTTGCGCGCAAAACTCCATGCCCGTTTGAGCGGGAGGGAGGGTATCTGGATCCGGGGAGGGGAGGGTGAAGGCGGAGAAGACCAGCGATCCAACGCCCGTCGCGGAGGCGATATCTTCCTGCGGAACCCGAGCTGTTACCCCTTGACACGCGTCTTTCGGGACGCGTATAAGGGCAGAGTTTTGAATACACCTTTCGATCGAGTTTTGAGTAAATGCATCATCCGATTTCGGGACGCGCTTTTTTTTGAAATGTAAAGTAAGCGTTTTCCAGACTGCCTCGGCAGTAAGAGGCCAGGCAGTCTTATTCTGGCGCCGGAAGTTCCGGGGACGGGCCACGAACCGCAGCGATTGCAGCGCGTTGGTGGAGATCGATTCCGCAGAAGAAGCTGCTGAGTGACCTTCGGCAACTCTTTGGTAGCCAGAAGCTGCAAGGACACGGGTCCGAAGCGTGCAAGCCGCAGCAGTCTGCCATTTCAGGAGGTGATTATGAAGGGATTAAGACATTGGGTGACGCGCACTTTGTTCGCGATCACGTTGGTGAGTGTGATTCTGTCGGCGCCGGGGGCAAGGGCGCAGTTTACCGCAACGGTGACCGGCACAGTGGTTGACCCGAGTGGGGCGGTGGTACCGAATGCGGTGATGAATCTGACCAGCGATGCGACCGATGTCACGCTGAGTGCCAAAACAAACGCAGCGGGTTTGTATACCTTCCCCAACCTCGCCCCGGGCAACTACCACCTGACGTGTATCGCGAAGGGGTTCAACCAGGCGATGGCCCCGGCGACCGTGCAGACCAACCAGGTGCTGAGCGTGCCCATCAAGCTGGTGGTAGGCAGTTCGATCCAGACGGTGCAGGTGACGACGCAGTCGCCGCTGCTGGATACGGCGGACAGTCGCATCCAGGAGACGATCACATCCAGTACGCTATCGGATCTGCCGCTATCCGGTGAGAACATGGTCTCGTTGGTGACGATGGCTCCAGGCGCGGTGGGAACCGGCGTTGCTTCTACGGGGAGCCCCGGGTCAGGACGGGATAACTACTCGACAGAGACGCAGGTCGACACCAGTTCAAACGGGCAGGGGCCGATGGGCGATCAGTACATCGTGGACGGGCTGGACGTAACCAGTTCGATTCGTGCCGGCGTACTGAATCTGGAGCCGAGTCCGGACGCCATTCAGGAGACGAGCATCCAGACGGACAACTACTCCGTGCTGTACGGCAGGGCAGACTCCGCCCAGATGACGATGACCACGAAATCGGGCACGGATCAGTATCATGGCAACATTGAAGAGTTCTTTTACGACCAGCAGATGTTTGCCGGGACGGAATTTACGCACCACTACCTTCCTTTCCATAACAACAACATCTCGGCTTCAGTGGGCGGCCCGGTCTGGCCGGGCAAGAAGTGGGGATTCTGGTTCTTCGAGATCGAGCCGCAGTTGGCCTCCAACGCTGTCTCCAACACGACGACGTTTGCGGATCCAGCCTTTATCCAATGGGCCAAGACGAACTATCCGGATACGATAGGCACCAAGGTTCTGACCAGCTATCCGGTGAGCAACGTGACCAATACGGCGGTTTCCCTGACGGCTGCCAATATCTTCCCGACGACGAGCAACGAAGCCTGCGGTACGGCGGCAACGAACTTCCTGCCGTGCGACACGGCGATGATCGACTCGGCGGACTTCAATGCGTCGGAGTACCGCAATGCCGACCAGTATTTCATTCGTGGCGATGAGGACCTGAACAAAGACCACATCTATGGGACCATCTTCAGAACAACGCTGAACACAAACGCGCCCAATGTCTATCCAGCATTTACCTCGACGCAAAAGTACTGGGAGTGGGCGATGCAGGCGAACGAGATCCACACGTTCAATGCAAACACCATCAATCAGGCGTCCTTTGGCGCCGACCGGGTAGAAGGAATCTCCCCGGACACTGGTCTCTTTGATGCGCCGGTGGTCAATGTGACGGGTGTGGGTGCAGGTTATGGCGACGGGTTCGCAGCCGGTGACTTCATCCAGCAGAACTATCACTGGCGGGACATGCTCACGCATCTGCTGGGAAATCACGACATCCAAGGTGGATTTGAGGGCATGTTCGGGACCGATGTGGAGTACTTCCAGGGCCCGTATGATCAGCCGACCTTTGATTTCAACAATCTCCTTGATCTGGCCCAGGACAATGTCTTCACGGAAGGTGGTCTGGCCTATAACCCGCTGACGGGTCTCCGCAGTCAGTGGACGTGGAATGCGGCTGGAGCGACCTTCGGCGCCTTTTTGCAGGACACCTGGAAGGCATCGTCAAGGCTGACCGTGAACTACGGACTGCGCTGGGACGACTATGGCAATCCCTACTCGCGCAGCACGAATACGGCACTGAGCAACTTCTATTTTGGGTCCGGGGCTACCGAGGATGAACAGATCGCCAACGGAATCCTTGTGGAGCATCACCATGCGCTGGAGCGGTCGATTACGGACGTCTTCAGCCCGCGTGGGGGTGTGGCGTGGGATGTGCGGGGTAATGGCAACTGGGTGATCAAGGCGGGCGCGGGCATCTTCCATAACTGGCCAACGCTGGCCAATCTGGAGGAAGAGTATCGCGGCAACCCGCCTGGAGACATCTTCCCGACTTTTTATGGTGGGCAGACGCCAGCGCCTATCTTTGGCTATGGCACATCCAACTCAGTACCCTTCAACTTTCCTGCGCCGGTGTATCCGGCAACAGGACTGGATGCGGCGGGCGGTGTAGCCGGAGTGCAGTTCACGGTGGGAGGCATCAACCCAACGCTGAAGTCGCCGGTGACCTATGTCTATTCGGGGGGACTTTACCATAAGATCGGCAGTCATTTTGTGGCCAGCATCGATTACTCCGGCGCGAATGGGCGCTACCTGCTGTCTGGCGGTGGCGTAGCGGATGCGGTGAGCTACGGGCAGGATATCAACGAGTTCAATGACGATCTGATTATCAATAAAAGCCTGGTACCGACACGGTTGAACCATAGCTTCGGCGAAGTCATCTACACAACCAACGATCGGTACTCCAATTACAACGCGATGATTCTGCAACTGCAGGGAACCTTCAGCCGATCGTCCTTCAGCGCGTCCTATACACGCTCTTCTTCCTGGGACGACACCCAGGTGTATCCGAGCAAAGACAATGTAGCCCAGTGGTATGGACCGTCGGACTGGAACGCGCCGAACCGGTTCTCCCTGATCTACAACTACCTGTTGCCGAATGTGAACGACGGACATGGTCTGCTGGGACGGATCGCCAGTGGCTGGGCGCTGAGCGGCACCGCAGCCATCCAGAGCGGCTATCCGTTCAACGTATCGACGAATGCACCGTTCGAGCCAGTTGTCAGTTCAACCGGGCAGTTTGTTGCCTATGAGCCCGGTAGCG
>JAJZDM010000102.1 GCA_021806005.1 Acidobacteriota bacterium
GGGCTTCTTTCGCTGAATCTCAATCTTGCCCAGCGGTCGGATTTCTATTCCCAGGCGGACGCTGGCGGACAACTTCGCACTCACGTTCAGGACCGCTGGCAATCTCCGCTGCGCCGGCTTCCCGTTGGCGGGTGCTCTCACCTTGAGCCATACCGTCACGGGCCAGAACAAGATCCATGAAGGTGGACGCTATGGCATTTTCGGCGTTGATGGGTTCTATAAAAGGGGATGTATCCCGAAGCGGGTTTGCCGTGGCGTTGTCGTTGTCATTGGGGAAAACCCCCATCGAAGTCGAGTCGCCCTCTACACCTGCACCGAAACTGCCTTAACCTCCTGATCCTGGACTCTACCGACGCGGTACACGGGGACTCGGCGGATCTGAACGATATAGTCAACAGCTACGTCCCGCAGCCCAACAGGGGCAGGACAATCTCGGTAGGAGGTATCTTTCTGGGAGTCTGGGAGCCCTCTCTACCCAAGCGCATCGACCCGTTCCCGCTCTGCTTTGCCACCTTGGCGGAAGCGGGAGCAGGCCTGTAGCTCACAGCATCGTTACCTCTGCGTCGGTCGTCGGCCATGGGCCCTTGGCTTGGGGAGGCTTGCATCTTCCCGGTATACCCGGAAGCCGACGCGGACGCCACGGTTCAGCCGGCAGCAGAGGCTGCTTACAGGTCGTCCTTGCGAGGGTGCGGTGCCTGCGACGACCCTCATGGATCGGTTGCGTTTGAGCACGCCCGTCCGATGAAGCTTCATGACAAGGGTTCGAAAGGCCTGCGTGGCTCAAAGGGCTTAGCGGCTTAAGACGCTGTGGCCTGCGGACCTTTCGGTAGGGTTACCGGAAGGTCCGCAGGCCACACAAGCCTGGGGCAGGTCAAGATATCGGAGCGGAGGAGCTTTGGCCAGGTCCGTACCGCGCGGTTGCAGCCTTACCTGGCCATACGAGTTGCCCGGAGCAGTGCTTGATCGGCACAGAGCATCACCCGAGGAGACGCCTCTAGTTCGCGTTCTCGACGCCGGGTGTGATGATGGCGATGTTGGAGACGTCAGCCTGTTTGCCAAAGCCCACGGCCTGGGCCACGGCTCCGAAGTCGAGACCGGGATCACCCTTGATGAACATCACCTTCTCCTGACGGGTCTCGAAGATCCTGGTCAGCTCGCTTCCCATCTGATCGGCTGGGAAGGCCTGATCGTTGATCTTGTACGTCGGGACACTGCCGGTGTTGAGCACCTGAACAACGATGACTCGCTGATCCACCTGGTTAGTATTTTTGTCCTTCGGCGGCTGGGGCACGACCGTATCCATACCCTTTGGCGTCGTCGGCTGGATGACCATGAAGATGATCAGAAGCACCAGCAGAACGTCAATCAACGGTGTGACGTTCATGTCCGATACTGCACCGCCCGATGAAAGACCACCCATTGCCATAATGAGACTCCTTTATGATCCTTGCCTGTTTCTTTTGCTGAGCGGTCCCGCTCCGGCTTGCGGTGCGCAGGGCCCTGCTCGGCGAATCCTGATATCTGAATTAATCCAGTGCAGTCTTGTCCGTCATCAGATTCAATGTATTGACGCCTGCTGCACGCAGGGCGTCGATGACGTCCTCGACCTTACCGAAGTTGGCGCGCTCATCGGCGCGCAGATAGACGCTCTTGTCGTCGCTCGGATTGGTCTTGAGCGCCTCCAGGTTCTGCACCCGGCTGGTCACATCGGCCGTGGATCCCACCTTGTCGGCACGCACAAAGATGGAGCCGTCGCGGGTAACAGAGACTGTAATTGCATCTTCCTTGTTGGCGTCATCCATGATCACCGCAGCGCTCACCCGGGGTAGATTGACGGTGACTTTGTCACCCAGCATGGGGGTGATAACCATGAAGATAATCAACAGCACGAGCATCACGTCCACCATCGGGGTCACGTTGATGTTCGAGTTGACCTTCTTACCCTCGTTCCGCTTTGCTAGTGCCATAAAAGAGAGCTCCGTTCGGGTCCTGGCAGCCGGTTGCGGCTCCCTGCCCTGAGTGTTATGCGTTGCGGAGAATTCTGCGTGCCCGGACGCCGTTCGCTGCGGCGTCCGGGGCATCTGCAGCATGATTCCCGCAAGGTTTCCATCGACTGCGTTTCGGGTCCTGGTCTAAAGACCCTTCGGCAGAGTTAGCGGTGCGACTGTTTGATGAAGTAGTCCACCAGCTCCGACGAGCTGTTGTCCATCTCCACGTCAAACGACTCCACCTTGCCAGTGAAGTAGTTGAAGGTCATAACCGCCGGGATCGCCACCAGAAGGCCGAACGCCGTCGTCACCAGAGCCTCAGAGATACCGCCGGCCACAGCCGCCAGACCCTGGCTCTTGGTGGTTGCAATCGCCTTGAACGCGTTCAGGATACCAACCACGGTTCCGAACAGGCCGATGAACGGCGCCGTCGATCCGATGGTGGCGAGTCCGCCCAGGCCCTTCTTCAGCTTGGCATGGACGATCGCCTCGGAGCGCTCGAGGGCGCGCTTGGAGCTCTCAATCTGCTCCTCGGAGATGGCGCCGCCGGAACCGAAGGAACGGAACTCGGTGAGACCCGCAGTGACCACCTCAGCGAGGTGTGACTTCTTGGAACGGTCGGCTACCTTGATGGCCTCGTCCAGACGCCCTTCCTTGAGCGCGCCGGCAACCTTGGGGGCGAACTCACGCGACTGCTTGCGCGCAGCCGAGAAATAGAGCGCACGATCGATCATCACGGCCAGCGACCAGATGGACATGATAAAGAGCAAAATGACGACGAGCTTGGCGGGGACGCCCATCTGCGCCCAGAGGGCCGCAGGTCCAAAGCCAATCTCCTGCGGCGCGTCCTGGAAGTACATGGCCAGCGCGGCGTGGGTGTGAGCGAAGTTTGCGAGATGAACGAGAATCACGAAGTCTTTCCTCCTGATGGGTGGACGTATGAACTGGCACTGCAGGTACTGCCTGTACCGCGGTTGGGATAGAGCCGGATGGATCTATCAGTGAGACTTGCTTGCTGGAACCGGCGGTTGGGCCGGTTCCTGCTGAGACACTTGGATTCCCGGCGGACGCTCCTTCCCGCTGGGTATATTGCCGCTGAGACTTTTACCATACCTCAGCTTGAGCTCTATGGAGTACTGTTGGCATGGCGGTTAATAATCAACCGATGTCAGCGCCAGCCTGGCGCCACAGCACGGTTGCCGCCTAATCATCTCCGTTGAGGGAGAAGTTCACCGTAATGGTGGTGTCTACCTCGGTGGGTTCGCCATTGAGAAGATACGGCCTGTACCTCCACTGCCTCACAGCCTGGATGGCGTAGTTATTGAACATGGGGTTCGTACTGCTGGAGACCTCCAGATTGACGACACTGCCAGACTTCGAGATGATGGCGTGCAGCACCACCACGCCGCTCATATGAGCGATCTTGGCGATCGGCGGATACTCCGGCTGAACAAAGGCAATACGGTTACCCGCGATCACACCACCCGAGATACGCATCGGGCCTGTCGGCTTAGGCGGCTCCACATGAATCGCCGGTCCATGGCCACCCACGATGCCCCCAAAGACTCCGCCCGGAGCCCCGCCAGCCATCCCTTCCATACCCGCGACACCCATCCCCGGAGGAGGCGGAGGCGCCGACTCCTTGATCATCTTGATGTCCTTGGGGATCTTGGTGGGCGCGTGCAGACCATTATCGATCTCCACGACCTTCGGGATCACCTTGGGCGCCGGCGGCGGCGGCGGTGGCGGCGGCGGCGGTGGTGGAGGTGGCGCGGTCAGAGACGCCGTCAAGGAGTTGCGCGGCAGAGCCTCAGGATACAAGAGCGGAATCAGGATCATCAGGCCCACAATCAGCCCATTGAAGGTGAAGGTCGCAACCATCCAATATCTGGACTTCGTCTTGAGCTTCCCACCGGATTCCATCAGAGAGTCTTCGAACATTTAAGCAACCTCGTTCCCGCTGTGGGAGGAAGATCTACTGCCGCTATAGACACCGTAGTCACTCAAATTGTTCCCGGATCCTCAAGTTCTCTCAGACGGAGAAAACTCTTCCGGAAAACCTGGCATCCAAAGCTGGCCTCGAAGATACCGCAAATTGGTGAAATCTCTCGGGGCGTCAGTCGCCCTCCTGAGGCATCCTACCTCAAGCAGATCAATATTGGGAAGTTGCTGCAAAAACGATGCAATCTCGTTGGTTCAACAGCGAATGGCTCCGGTAAAATGCCTGCGCATGGCGGAGCCGGAAGGGCTGGAGTGCGGAGGGGATGAGGTGCCGAGCAGCCTGGAGTCCGCCTTTCTCCCGGTTTGCGCCTGTCCTCCCCCCAGCACCTTCAGAACTCATGCTCTGCAGCGTTGATGCGGGCGCCAGAACACGCGGCCAGCGGCGTCCCCCCTTCAAAGTACACGCCTGCAAACCTCCGACCTCGCATGACATCTGCACGGACGCTGCTTCAGCGACGAACTCCCTTGGCCGCCGGCAGCGCCACGCGCTTGCCCGCGGGTGCCTTGCTCGCGCGCCACTCCTGGTAGGCCACCAGCATCGGAGCCGCTACGGCAATGGAGGAGTAGGTTCCAATGGTGATGCCAACCACCAGCGCGAAGGAGAAACCGCGCAACACCTCGCCGCCAAAGATAAACAGACACAGCACGGTCAGAAACGTGAGACCGGAAGACATCACCGTTCGGCTCAGGGTCTGGTTGATGCTGCGGTTCACCAGGTCGGGCAGCTTGTCCCGCCGGCTCAAGGCCAGGTTCTCCCGAATCCGGTCGAAGACCACGATGGTGTCGTTCATCGAGTAACCAACCAGCGTCAGGATCGCTGCCACCACCGTCAGGGTGATCTCTTGATTGGTCAGCGAGAAGAAACCGATGGTGATGAGCGTGTCGTGGAACACCGCAACCACCGCAGCGACACCATAGATCAACTCAAAGCGGAACCACAGGTAGATCAGCATGCCCAGCAGCGAGTAGAGGGTAGCCAGCTCCGCCTCATGAGTCAGTTGCTTGCCCGCCGTAGGCCCGACGATATCGACGGCAACCACGTGAAATCCGGAGTCGTGATAGCCGGCGCCCAGGGCCTGCTCGACCTCCGAGCGTCCCTCGTCATGCGCCGTATCCTGCGCCGAGGAGAGCGGGAGTGAGATGATGACCTTGTTGCCCACCATGCCGCCACCGACGTCGGAGATGCGTTCGATGGTCGCATCCTTGATGTGGTCGTCAGACAGCGCCCTGCGGATGGCGTCCTCGTGCGGCGCGCTGTCGAACTGCACCGTAATGTCGGTGCCTCCCTTGAAGTCCACGCCCGTCGGAATGCCGTGCCAGAAGAAGATGCTGCACAGGCCGGCCACCGAGAAGATCAGGCTGAAGCCAAGGAAGTACCACTTCTTTCCCAGCCAATCGATATTTGCGCTACGAAACAGTTCCACGTCTCTTCGTCCTTCGCCCGCGCTGCAGGCTGCTGACATCTTCGCCAGCCAAGAGTATCCGGCCCGCAACCTCCCGAGCCGCCTTCCAAATCAAACCTTCACACGCTACCGACTGCCATGCTTCCCATTCCTGCCACTGCTTTGCCTTCCATCCTCGCCGCCACGGGTCAGATGGACAGCTCCATGGTGCCGCGCGGCTTCTTCGTGAGCAGAAAGTCGAAGATAGTGCGCGAGACGAAGACTGCGGTAAAGATGTTGGCCATCAGACCGATCGTCAGCGTCACGGCAAAACCCTTGACCGGCCCGGAGCCGAAGAGGAACAGAATCGCCGCCGAAACGATGGTTGTAACGTGAGTGTCAAAGATGGTAGTCCAGGCATGACCAAAGCCATCCTGCACGGCGGCCGCAGCCGTCTTGCCCAGCTTCAACTCTTCACGAATGCGCTCGAAGATCAGCACATTGGAGTCCACGCCCATGCCGATGGTCAGGATCACACCGGCGATGCCGGGCAGCGTGAGCGTGGCTCCGGAGAAGCCCATGAATCCCAACAGGATCAGCAGGTTCAGGAGCAGCGCCAGATTGGCGTTGATGCCCGCTCCCTTGTAGTAGATCAGCATGCAGATCAGCACCACCACCAGGCCGGCAATGGAGGCCATCACACCCTCATGGATGCTGGCCGCGCCCAGCGTGGGCCCAACGGTACGGGTCTCCAGGTAGGAGATGGAGGCCGGCAGGGAACCGGTGCGCAGCATCAGACTCAGATCCTCCGCCTGTTGCTCCGTGAATCCGCCGGTGATGCGTCCCTGGTCGCGGATAGCACCTTCAATGCCGGCAACCTCGCGCACCTGGTTGTCCAGCACAATCGCCATCTGGCCGGTGCCCTTGTTCGCATCCGTGTACTTGTAAAAACGATCGCCTGCCTCGGTGGTCAGGTCAAAGGTGATGTCCGGCCGGCCGTTCTCATCTGTCGAGGGCTGCGCATCGCGGAAGTCAGTGCCGGAGACAATCGCCAGCCGCTTGAGCAGGTAGTACTGATCCGGACCGCCCTCGCCGTTGTTACCCGGCAGCAGCTCATCCTCAGGGGGAATACCGGCCGGATTGGCCTGCTGCGCCTCCGCCATGCTGCCATAGCTCGCGACCACGGCATGGATCTCCAGCTTGGCCGTGGACTGAATGATGCTCTCCACGCGACCCGGATCCGAGACGCCCGGCAACTGGACAAGAATCTCGTTGTCGCCCAGGCCGTACTTTTCGATCTGCGGCTCACTCACGCCCAGGGTATTGACGCGCTGGCGGATGGTGTCGATGGAGGTATCCAGGGCTCGCTCTTCAATGGCCGCGGCCTCCGTGGGCCGCATGGTCATCTTGTAGCCGCTTACACCTGTGGAGGTCACATCGTATCCGGCATACTCGGTGCCGGTGAGAATGTCATGGATGGCACTCTGCTGGCCCGCCGATCCACCGGAGATCGTAATCACCTCCGGATTGGTCGGATCCAGCTTGGCCGCGCTGGCTCCGGTGGCCGCCAGCGCCGTGTTCAGCGACTGGACATCGCGATCGGTATCCGAGTTCACAGCCTCGATGACGTGCACCTGCAACACCAGATGCGTCCCACCCTTCAGGTCAAGGCCGAGATTGATGCGCCGCTCCAGCGACGCCTTCAGGCCCCCATACGGAATGCCGAAGATTCCGTAGATGAAGATCACCAGGACCGCGACGATAGCGCCTGTTCTGCTGGCCAGATTCCTACCCATTGTCGTCTTGTTTCCTTAATCCCAGGGTCTCATTTTGGTTTCCATCCCTGGGGTCTTGTGGGTATTGCCCACTTCACTCTGTTGACGAAGCGAGATACTGCAAAGGAACTTCCTGCCTCAGGAGGTCTTGCCCGGATCCTCTTCGGTGGTGACAGCCGCAATCGAGCTCTTCACAAACTCCAGCTTGACGCCATCCGGCTGCGTCCGCAGCACCAGCAGGTCATCCTTCACACTGAGAATCACGCCGCGAATACCGCCGTTGGTCGTGACCCGATCGCCCGGCTTGAGGCCCGCCAGCATCGCCGCCCAGGCCTTCTGTTTGCGCTGGTTCGGCGCGATCAGCAGAAAATACATGGCCACAAACATCAACAGCAGCAGCGGAATGCCGCCAAGCTGACTCAGAATCGAACCGCCACTCGCCGCCATTGCCAAACCCAAAGCACTCACGTCAACGTCCTAACCTGCGCGCCGCCGCAATCCTACTTCTGGTCGGCCGCGGCTTCTCTGAAGCCTGAAGATGGGGGATTCTCGCTTACCCGCAAGGCAAGCACCGGGAACAGAGCAAGCACCGGACAACCCCCGCATCCAGCGGAGGCTCTTCCGGACACACGCCCACAGAGGCCCGTCAATCGCACCTGAGGATTAAGCATCGCGGAACGCGGAGGTGATGTCAAGGAATGACGCGTGGAGACCGTCCGTCACCAAGGAAGCCGTCATCTCCCTGTAACCCCAAAGTGCTTTACCCTTACCCCCATGCGCCTGAAACTGAGCGATGTCCGTGCCGAGTTCCCTCCCCTGCTCTACCTGGCCCTTCCGCTCATCGCCGGGGAACTCGGTTGGATCTCCATGTCCCTGGTGGACACGGTGATGCTCGGTCACCTTCCGGACGCGCCCCTCGCCATGAGCGCCGCAGCCCTGGCCCAGGTGCCCTTCAACGTCGCCTGCTTCGGCCTCGGCGGCATCCTGCTCGGGCTGGACGCCCTGATCTCCCAGGCGCTGGGCGCCAAAGACCAGCATGAGGCCAACCGTTGGCTCTACCATGGCATCCTCCTGGCCATCATTCTCTCCGCTCTGCTCACCGTTCTATTCGCCCTCACCCCGTTGCTGCTACTTCGTTTGCCGGTCGACCGGGTGATTCTGGACCAGGCAGCGCCCGCACTGCGGGGGCTTAACTACGGAACCCTCCCCCTGCTGCTGTACTTCACCCTGCGCCGCTATCTGCAGGCCGCGCACCACGGACGGCCCATCGCCTTCGCCCTGATCTCCGCCAACCTGATCAACGCCGCCGGCGACTGGGCCCTGATCTTCGGCCACCACCTGCGCCTCGGTGTCCTCATCCTCAACATCCCGGCCTTCGGCGTCACCGGCTCCTCCTGGGCAACCAGCTTCGCCCGGCTCTACCTGATGATGGTCTTGCTGGCCGCGCTCTGGCGTGGAGAGCGCAGGCACCAATATAGGCTATTGGACAGCCTGCGCATCCGCTCCGCAGGAGCAGATGCAACCACCTCAGGATGGGGAGATCGCCTGGGGTGGTTCCAACTCTCCCATCTGCGCCAGCTCTTCCTGCTGGGCGCGCCCGCCGGAGCCTCCATCGTCGCCGAGATCGGCATCTTTGCCCTGGTCACCTCCCTGATCGCCACCTTTGGTCCGCTGCCCCTGGCCGGTCATGAGGTGGCTCTGCAGTGCGCCAGCACCACCTTCATGGTGCCCTTCGCCATCTCCGCGGCCACCTCCGTGCGCGTAGGCCACGCCATCGGACGCATGAGGATCGGCACCGCCCGCGCGGGCAACGTGCTGGCCGCGGGCTGGAGCGGCATCGGCGCCGGGGCCCTGTTCATGCTCTCCGCCTCGGTGCTCCTGCTGACCATCCCCGGCCGGATCGCTCGCCTCTTCACCCCAAATCCCGGCGTCATCGCCGCCGCCGTCCCTCTGCTGCTCATCGCCGCCGGATTCCAGTTCTTTGACGGCCTGCAGACCACCGCGACCGGGGCTCTGCGCGGAGCCGGCAACACCCGGATGCCCTTCCTGATCCAACTCCTCGGCTACTGGGGCATCGGTATGCCGCTCGGCATCCTGCTGGGATTCCACGAGAAACTCGGCGCCGCCGGCCTCTGGTGGGGGCTTCTGATCGCTCTGGCCTCAGCCGCCTTCCTGCTCTGCATGGTCTGGCGCCACAGCACCCGCGCCCTCGCCTGAAGCCATAGGCCATGCAGATCGTCCCCGCTGCCAACCGGGGCTTGACCGCACAGAATTTTGACGATCGTGTCATCTTGACGCCCCTGTGACGGGCGCAATATAAATACGGTCATCTCTTCGGAATGGGACGATCCTCTGCGCCGGATCTCACGACTCTGCCTTGACGGAGGCCACCGAAGCGAGGGGCCTGAAATCCCTGATGGCAGCTCCATGCAGACAGGGGCTGCCCTGGCGTAGAAGAATCACTTGGTTCTGTCTCTTTCCCGGGCCCGTCATTTCACTGCAGTCTTCTCATTTGAGGGCCTGGTCCGCGGGAAACCGATTTACAGAATCCACAGGACGGATCTCGAGAGCGGCCCGTGGTTGCAACGTCTCAGGTACGGGCCTCGCGGTGACAAAGATCTGCGACTCCCGAAGACACGCAGGGGACACGACCACCTGCGTTCTGTGGAGCCACACTGTACGGTTCCCCGCTGCATGAATCGCCGGTGTTTCAGCCCTCTCAATGGAAGAGTCGGGATCGTCACTCGGGTTCAATCTTCATCCTGCCATCCGTGCCGTTTCCAGCGCCGGAGTCATCGTACCCGGCGCAAAGCTGTCCGGCGCATCGCCCGCAACCCCTGCGGCAACCAGCGCCAGCCAAAGGGAGGACGCGGCAAAGATTGCATTGGGCCAGCCCCGCGCAAGCGGCTCCTGTCTCGCGTGGTGCCGGCAGGGATGGCGATGGTCGTTCAGGAAGTCTCCGGCGCTCTTGCGCCGGCATATCAGCAAAGGAGACAGTTCACCATGAAAGCTGACGAGACAAAGTACGGAGCACTGGATACGGATCGGTTCCTGCAACTGCACCTGGCGTTCGCCCCGTCGCGCATCCTGATGGCGGCGCTGCAGCTCAGAGTGTTCTCGCACATTGCGGAAGGAAACAGCTCTGCAGCGGCCATCGCTCGTGCCGCCGGAGCCTCGGAGCGCGGCATGCGCATGTTACTGGATGCGCTGGTGCCGCTCGATCTGCTGAGCAAGACAGACGGAACCTATGCGCTTCCGCCGGCCTCCCAGCGGTACCTCGTCCACGAGAGCCCGGACTACCTGGGCTACATGATCGAAAACGAGGCGCTGTGGACCGCCTGGAGCGACCTGACCGAATGCGTTCGCACCGGCAGACCGTCTGCGGCGGTCAACCGGCGGGTGATAGCCGAGGAGTTCTTTCCCGTCCTGGTGCGGGGCCTGCACATCACCCATCGCGAACCGGCACGTCGCCTGGCGCAGGCACTTGAACTGGGCATCTCCGGCAGCCACCTCCAGGTGCTGGATGTGGCATGCGGCTCCGGCGTGTGGGGTATCGCCGTGGCGGAGGCCAACCCCCAGGCGCGCATCACCGCGCTGGACTTCCCCAAGGTGCTGGAGTTGACGCGGAACTTCACGCAGCAGCACGGCGTGGAGAGCCAGTTTGACTTTCTCTCCGGCGACCTGAAGGAGACGGACCTGGGTGAGAGTCGGTTTGATCTGGCCCTGCTCGGCAACATCGTGCACTCCGAGGGCGAGCGCTCGTCCCGCGACCTCTTCGCCCGGCTGCACCGGGCGCTCCATCCCGGAGGCCGCGTTGCTATCCTGGACATGGTCCCCAACGATGACCGTACCGGGCCGATGTTTCCCCTGATGTTCGCCCTGAACATGCTGGTCAACACCGATGAAGGCGATACCTATACGCTTGCCGAGTACTCCCAGTGGCTGCACGAAGCAGGTTTTGCCCGGGTCAAAGCTGTCGATCTCGGCCTGCACTCGCCGATCATCGTCGCAACCAGGGAGTAGCGGCGATTGCCGCAGCAGCCGGTTCATCATACGGCTGAAACCTGCGGCGGAAAGACCTTGCCACACCTCGCGGCCTGAGCAGGCGGCAGGTCTCTCCCTCGCACCAGGACGGCGCAGAGAGAGAGACGCAAACCGCTGCGTCCCCTTGAGGGGAACGCAGCGGTGAGGGAGACTCTTCACGCTACGCCGCCCAGTCGATACTTCCGTGGGCAGGCCTTGCGCTCATTTGGCGAAGATTCCGGCGAAGGACTCTCGTACACTCCAGGCCGTCACCAGCCACAGAATCACCACCACGGTCGCCAGCGGCAGCCCACTGGGAGCCATGAAGGCATGGAAGAGCACGATATTGACGATCACCGGCCCCAGCAGCACCAGCGCCAGAGGAACGTAACGCCCCACCAGCAGCAGGATCCCGCCCAGCAACTGCAGCAGGAAGATAACCACCAGTACATGGGAGACAAACAACGCGCCCATGTACTGACCCGCTACGCCCGGCGGCGGCGGCATGGGAATAAAGTGCAGAAACCCGTTGGCTCCGAAGATCAAAAAGATCAGGCCCAGCAGATACCGCGCTATCAAAGAGGCGACTTTCATCCTGCATCTCCTTTCGACATCCAGTTTGTTCAGGCCCGCTTCACCCGGAAGTTTTACCTTGAGAGGTCTTCCCTGTCCAGGGTTTTCTGGGCCAAAGTTCAGATTCTTGCCGCAACCAGAGCGGCTACCGCCTCGTCATGCGGCTGCAGAAACTGCGCCCGGTCCGCTCCGTAGTTCAGCGCCGCGGCGCCGCCAGCGGTATGGAAGGCCACATCCGTGATCCCAATGAAGCCAAACAGCGTCTTCAGGTAGGGCTCAATGAAGTTCAGAAACTCCAACCCCGTGCCGGGACCATACTGACCTCCGGTGGCCACCAGAAGGGTCGCCTTCTTGCCCTGCAGCAGCCCCTTGGGCGCCCCGTCCACATAGGCAAAGGTCTTCCCGACGCGAACCACCTGGTCGATCCAGAGCTTTAGCACGCTGGGAATGCTGAAGTTATGCATGGAGACGCCGATGGCCAGCTCATCGGCCGCCTCTACCTCCGCCAGCAGTTCATCCGATGTAGCCAGCAGAGCCTTCTGCTCCGGGGTGCGCGCCTCCTCCGGCGTGTAAGCCGCTGCAACCCACTCGGCAGTGATCGCTGTCAGGCCGCTCCGGCTCAGGTCACGGTTGATCACCGTCCCCCCCGGATGCGACTTCTTCCAGTTCTCAACATAGGTCTGGGACAGGTGGCGCGAGACGGAAGCCGCCCCCATCGGGCTCGAATCGATATGCAGCAGAGTAGCCATGGGTGAATCTCCTTTACAACAATTGATGTCTAAACAACAGATGTCGATTCAAGAAAAACACAACACTTGTCGTTTAGTCAATCATTGATGTTAAATATCTTTGAGGAGCCTACGGATCATGGCGCCTGCGCCAACCATCTTCGATGAGTCCCCTCCGGGTACAGAGCCGCGCGTAGCTGCGCCAGAGGGTGCCGAGAGCCAGGACCCCCGCGTGCGCCGGACGCGCCAGATCCTCCAACAGGCGCTGGCCGAGCTCCTCCAGAGCCGCGAGTTCGAGACTCTCTCCGTGCACGAGATCACGGACGCCGCCGGAGTGAACCGCGCCACCTTCTACGCTCACTATCCGGATAAGTTTGCTCTGCTGGAGTGCATGATCGCGGGCCGTCTTCACGCCCTGCTCGACGGTCGCGGGGTGGTCTTCGACGGCTCCTGCAACATGGCGCTCAAGGGGATTGTTCTGGGTGTCTGCGACTTTCTCACCCAGTCGCTGCGTCAGGGCGTGGGCGCAAAGTGCCCCAAGGCCAACCAACTGCCCCCTCACATGGAGTCGGCGATCATCTCCGTCGTCCGGGGCATGCTGCTGGAGGGGATTCGCAAGCACCCGCCAGAGGGAGCCTACACGCCGGAGCTACTGGCCTCGACGGCGAGCTGGGCCATCTATGGCGCCGCCCGCGAGTGGCTGCAGACCCCGGACCACCCTCCCTCCGAACAGATCGCCCCGGCCATTCAGCGGCTGATAGCGCCTATCCTGCATCCAGAGGGTTAAGGGCATCTAGTTGCGTCGTTCTCGAGAGAGGCGACGCGCCGCGAGGCCGGGCGTCCGCGCGATCCCCGAACAGCAGCAGATGCGAATTGCCAAACCAGCCAATCGGCCCCATTACGCCGCGCTGGTGGAGTTTGTAGAGGCGTGGAATCGCTTCTTGGACCGGCCCCTGTCTCGCGAGGTCTTGCGAAAGATCGAGCAGAAGGAAGAAAACCTCCGACCTCTGTACGCGGACCTGGAACACCACTTGAGCGCTCTGAGCAAGCGGCTGCATTAGGGGTTCGGGGAAGCCTCAGATGCTGCTTGGATTCTTGGCAAGCCAATCCCGCAGCTTTTCGCTCTTCGACAGTGCGTAGGGGAACGCGTGCAGCAACAGCCTGACGGAATCTTCCGAGACGTTGGCATTCATCGGATGCACTGCATCATTCCTTTGCACCCGGATGGCTTCATACAGCGACATCAGGTGGGTCTCCGATCCCTCTGAGACGTCGTATGGAATCAGCTTCGCGGCAACGGCTTGGCGGATCTCGTCCCTCACCGTCTCGAACAACTCCAGCAGCCTTCGACGATCCAAC
>JAJZDM010000103.1 GCA_021806005.1 Acidobacteriota bacterium
GGCGTAGCCGTATCCGGGCAGATCGGCGAAGATCAGCGCAGGCCTCGGGGAAAGGTTCGCCGAAGCGCTCTTGCCGGTGCCTCCGGATCCCTTGCCGGTGCTCTTGTGCAGCGCGAAGAAGTTGATGGCGCGCGTGCGGCCGGGCGTGGAGGAGACCTTTGCCTCCTGGGAGCCGAGCAGGGTGTTGATCAGGGAAGATTTGCCCACGTTGGAGCGGCCCAGGAACGCTACCTCCGGGGCATCGAAGGTGCGCGCCGCGCTGGGGAAGTGGTCAGGACTGGTTGCCGAGAGAAGAAACCGGGCGACAAAGTGCATGATTCGAGAGTATCGCTCCTGGAGGCCTTTGGGCGATGGGCGCTGAAGTGCGGCGTGGACCCCCAGCCTGCCGCTCGGTGGATCAGGGGTATCCTTTTGACTGGCAGTCCAGTCTGTATCTTCTGAGGTCTTCTGTCTTCGATGTCTCTTACCGTTCTTCCTGGCAAGCCCTACCCCCTGGGTGCAACGCCCACCGCACTGGGCACGAACTTTGCGTTGTTCTCCGAGCATGCCACCGCAGTGTTTGTCTGCCTGTTCGATGATGCCGGCAAGCAGACCGATTGCGTGCAATTGAAGGAGCAGACGACCTTTGTCTGGCACGGCCTGGTGCGCGGCGTCCAGCCAGGACAGCGCTATGGCTACCGCGTGGATGGGCCATGGGACCCGGATAAAGGATTGTGCTTCAACAGTTCCAAGCTGCTGGTGGATCCGTATGCACGCGCGATCTCGGGCGAGGTGAATCACAGCGGTCCCATCCGGGCCTGTGTCGGGCGATCGGAGGAGGGAGGTGCCCGCTGCGACGCGGATGATGCGGCGTATGTGCCCAAGAGCGTCGTAGTGGACTGGCACTTCGACTGGGAAGAGGATCACCCGCCAGAGACTCCCATGTCAGACACGGTTATCTATGAGGTGCATGTGCGTGGCTTCTCCCTGAAGAATCCAAAGGTGCCGGAGAAGCTGCGCGGAACATTCGCGGGTCTGGCCCACCAAGCCAGCATCTCCTACCTGAAGCAGCTTGGCGTTACGGCCGTTGAGTTGATGCCCGTGCACCACTTCATCGACGAGGCACGCCTGGTCAAACTGGGTCTTCGCGATTACTGGGGGTATAACACGCTGGGCTTCTTTGCTCCCATGGCCCGCTACAGCTCCAGCGGTGACACCGGGCAGCAGGTGAACGAGTTCAAGGAGATGGTGAAGCGCCTTCACGAGGAGGGGTTGGAGGTGATCCTCGACGTGGTCTATAACCACACCTGCGAGGGAGATGAGCAGGGGCCGATGCTCTTTCTCAAAGGGGTGGACAATCTCACGTACTATCGCACCGAGATCGATAACCCACGCCACTACGTGGACTATACGGGCACAGGAAACTCCCTGAATGTTTATAACCCGCAGACACTCAAACTCATCATGGACAGTCTGCGCTACTGGGTTACCGGAATGCATGTGGATGGCTTTCGCTTCGATCTGGCATCCACGCTCGCCCGTGAACTGCATGACGTCAATAAGTTGGGAGCCTTCTTCGACACCATTCATCAGGATCCAATCCTGGCCCATGTGAAGCTGATTGCGGAGCCCTGGGATATTGGGCAGGGCGGGTACCAGGTGGGGCGTTTCCCTGTGCTATGGGCGGAGTGGAACGGGAAGTACAGGGATACGGTACGCAAGTTCTGGAAAGGAGACAGCGGGCAGCTCTCCGACTTTGCCTACCGCCTCACCGGATCCAGCGATCTGTACCAGAACGATGGACGCAAGCCCTCCGCATCGATCAACTTTATTACCGCGCACGATGGATTCACGCTCTGCGACCTGGTCAGTTACAACCAGAAGCATAACGAGGCCAACGGCGATCAGAACCGCGATGGATCGGATTACAACGATAGCTGGAACATGGGGGTGGAGGGTCCAACCGATAACCCGGAGATCCTGCAACTCCGCCAGCGTCAGATGCGAAACCTCCTGGCCACGCTGATGCTGAGTCAGGGGGTGCCTATGCTGTTGGGTGGGGATGAGTTCGGCCGATCCCAGCGCGGCAACAATAACGCGTACTGCCAGGACAACGAGCTGAGTTGGTTCGATTGGGAGATGGATGAGCAGCGCACGCGGTTGCTGGAGTTTACCGCCAACCTGATCAAGCTGCGTCGTGACCACCCCAACCTGCACCGGCGAAGGTTCTTTCAGGACCGTGTGATTCGTGGATCGGTTGCCCTGGATATTGCCTGGTACGGGGCGGATGGCCTGCAGATCCCGGAACGGGGATGGAACGAGCCCTGGAATAAATCTATTGGGCTGCTGTTGAACGGTAGGACACTGCAGGTGATGGATGACGAGGCGAAACCGGTGATCGATGACAGCTTCCTGATTCTGGTCAATGCCGCTGTAGAGAACGTGGAGTACACCCTGCCGCCACCGCCCGATGGAACGCCGTGGAGGCAGGTGCTGGATACGGAGAAGCTTGAGTGTCCCTTTTGCACCGGGGAGGCAGAGAAGAAGGTGGTTCTCGTAGGACGCTCAATGCGTGTCTACAGCGATGCCACGGAGGAGGGAGCTAGATCACCTCTGGGTCACAGACTCACACGGACGTTGTAGGCGACCGACGGCGGGACGAGATTCTCAGGCCCAAGGCTGAGGAGATGGAGCCGTAAGGAGAGCCTTACAGCAAAGGGCTTGTACCGTGGGTAATAAGGAAGGTTCGGCCGTACATCCCATAGCTTCATGGCCCGCAGGCGAAGTTGCGTCGCAGAGGCACACGGTAGCATCTCAAGGGAGAGGGTGGGAAGAGTGACAGAAGAGGTGGCGACGGAGCGGACCGAGAGCAGATTTGCGCATGCCTGGCGGGCTCTGCGCCATCGCAACTTCAAACTGTTTGTCTCCGGGCAGAGCCTTTCGCTGATCGGCACCTGGATGACCCGGCTGGCGACGAGTTGGCTGGTCTATCGGCTGACCGGGTCGGCGCTGCTGCTGGGGGTGGTAGGGTTCTCAGGCCAGATTCTTACCTTTGTGCTGGCGCCGTTCGCCGGTGTCTGGGTGGAGCGAATGGATCGGCGCAAGTTGCTGGTGTGGACCCAGACTCTGGCCGGCCTGCAGTCCCTCACGCTCGCTGGCCTGACTCTCTACAGGATCATCAACATCACGGATGTCATTGTGCTGGCTTCCCTGCAGGGGTTGATCAACGCCTTTGATATGCCAGGCCGCCAGGCATTTCTGGTCCAGATGGTGGATGAGAAGCAGGATCTGGGCAACGCCATCGCCATCAACTCGTCGATCGTGAATCTGGCCCGACTGGTCGGGCCGGCGCTGGCCGGGCTGGTGATCGCCTGGTTGGGAGAAGGATACTGCTTTCTGATCGACGGTATCAGCTATGGAGCCGTGATCCTGTCTCTGTTGATGATGAGGGTGAGGCCGAGCGGGTTCGCTCGACCCGCCACCTCAATGCTGTTGCAGATGAAGGAGGGGTGGGCGTATGTAAGCACCTTCAAACCCATCCGAACCATCCTTCTGCTGTTTGCGCTGAGCAACCTGATGGGCATGCCCTTCACGGTGCTGCTGCCGATCTTCGCCGGTAAGATCCTTCATGGCGGTGCGCACACGCTGGGCTTTTTGACCGGCGCGTCGGGGGCGGGGGCCCTGGTATCGGCCCTGTCGCTGGCGGTGCGCAAGAGCGTGCGCGGATTGACGACCATGATTCAGATCGCCTCCGCCATGTTTGGCGTTGGGCTGATTCTCCTGGGCTTCTCCCATGTGCTCTGGCTGTCCATGCTGATGCTTACCGTGGTGGGCTTTGGCATGATGCAGGGGATGGCCGCAAGCAATACCGTGATCCAGACCCTGGTGCCAGAGGATAAGCGCGCCCGGGTGATGAGCTACTACACGATGGCCTTTGTGGGGATGGCGCCGTTTGGCAGCCTGCTCGCAGGGTATCTGGCGCATCACTTCGGAGCCCCGCACACGGTGATGCTGAACGGGACGATGTGTGTGCTCGGCTCGGCGTGGTTTACCACTCAGTTGCCGGGGGTGCTCAAGGTGATGCGGCCGATCTATGTGGAGATGGGAATCCTCGCCGACGCCGAAGAGGTGGAGATGGAGAACCGCGCCGGTGTCTGAAGGGGCTACTCTGACAGGAGCCGGGGACGCTCTCCGAACTCTTCACCAAAGGTGAAGCGCTCCACCAGCATGCACAGGATGTGTTCCAGCGCAAGATGGGACTCCTGAATGTTCATGGTGGTCTGGGAGGGGATGATCACATTGATCTCCGCCAGATCTCGCATGACACCGCCCTGGTTGCCGGTAAAGGCTATGGTGTGGATGCCGAGTGAACGGGCCAGTTTGAGCGCTTTGACGCAGTTCCGGGAGTTACCGGAGGTGGAGATCGCCAGAATGACGTCTCCAGTTTGGCCGAGGGCCTCCACCTGGCGTTCAAAGATGTTGTCGTAGGAGTGGTCGTTGCCGACGGCAGTCAGGATGCTGGTGTCAGTGGTCAGTGCGATGGCTCGCAGGGCGGGACGATCGACGGTGAGACGGGCGACAAACTCGGCCACCAGGTGCTGTGCGTCGGCAGCGGAGCCTCCATTGCCGCACACCAGCAGTTTATGCCCAGACTTCATCGCGTCTGCGGTGATCCGTGCGGCGGAGACCACGGCATCGTGGATGGTTTCGTCACGCAGGACGCGAGTCATGGTGGCGATGGATTGGGCCAGTTGGCGTTTTACCAGGTCCGTCATGGGCGTACTCCTTATCTCCCGCGGCATCTCCAGCAGATTCTGCCGCGGGCGGAATGGTCATCAGCCTGCGTTCATCAAGATACAGCAACTCTTTGGTCAGCGCAGATAAGCGTCGTCGCCGTTGATCCAGTCCTGGCGGGGCGGGCAGAAGACGTCCAGGATGATTGTGTCCTGAATCGCCTCGGCCGAGTGGGAAACGTTGCCGGGGATGACGAGAACCTCGCCTTCGCGAACGATGGTTTCGACCGCTGCGCCCTCTTCGCCCACCATGAAACGCATGGCTCCACACAGGACCGAGGAGATCTGCTCGTGGTGGTGCTGATGTCGCGGCACCGTACATCCCTTGCGCAGTTCGATACGGGCCAGCATGCACTGCGATCCGGAGATCATCTGACGCTTAAGAAGCGGATTCAGTTGCGTCACTGGTGCGTCGGACCAGCGGGTGTGAAGCCATGTGTCGGACATTCCAAAAGGGTAACTCAGGCGCCGGAGGAGGCTCCGTCAGCGTCGCGCAAGGTGCGCCTGGCAGACGCTTGTCTCAGAAGGTGTCTGCAAGGCTGGAGCGGGGAAGCGAAAATCGCTCAGCGTTTCTGGTAGATTTGTTCAAATGCAAGGATTCACTGGGTTCTCGCTCCACGAAAGCTGTTTTCAGAGGGTGTTCCGGAACAGAGTGCAGCTCTGGCTGCCGCTGCAGGCGAACCGTTGTAGACTAGAAAACTGAAAAGCTAACGTTTACAAGAACTTGGATCAGGCAGGGCATCGGATCTGCAGTGAGCGGATTCTCTTTGTATGTTGTTGATACGGAATGATTGAAGGACTTTCTGTCCCCTCCGGTGCGGGCCCGGGTGGAAGGCTGCTCGATCATGGGGCAGGGACGGCTGCCGGGAACCCGCCCGGCAGTTTTGAAGGGCAAAACGCACGGTTCGAACAGACGGATCGAAATAGATGGCTTAAGGGAGGCAGGCAGAGTCTGCAATGAGACGGAGAAGGATTGGGAGATGGCTGGCCGGGTGTTTGCTTTGCTGTGGGTTGGCCGCGGGGGTAGCTGTAGCCCAGGCGCCGGCTGCAAGCCAGACGGATCGGATTGCAGCACTGGAGAGGATGACGGCCCAGAACGCCGTTGCGATCGCCAAGGCGCAGAGTGCAGGAGATAATGCATGGATGCTGGTCAGCGCCGCACTGGTGCTGATGATGAGCGGGCCTGGACTGGCGCTGTTTTATGGTGGCCTGGTGCGCAAGAAGAACATCCTGGGCACGATGATGCAGACCTTCGCCATGATGGCGGTGGTTACCGTGCTATGGGCTCTGGTGACTTACTCTCTGGCGTTCGGCAGCGGGAACGCGTTCATCGGAGGACTGCATAACGTCTTTCTCCGGGGCGTCGGGCTGGCTCCCGATCCGGCTTACGCGCCGACCATTCCGTTGCAGACCTATATGGTCTACCAACTCATGTTTGCCATCATCACACCAGCTTTGATTACGGGGGCCTTTGCTGAACGGATGAAGTTCTCCGCGATGCTGGCCTTCATGGTTCTGTGGACGATTCTCGTTTACTCTCCAATGGCGCACATGGTCTGGGGCGTCGGTGGTCTGCTGAACGCCGGCGCGGTTGGGGCCGGGGGATGGGCGGGTCGGTTCCCGTGTCTGGACTTTGCCGGGGGGACTGTGGTGCATGTGACCTCGGGCGTGAGCGCGCTGGTGACGGCGATCTACCTGGGCAAGCGCATCGGGTTTCCACAAAAGGCATTCCCTCCGCACTCGGTGGTCCTCAGCTTTATTGGGGCCTGCCTGTTGTGGGTGGGCTGGTTTGGCTTCAACGCCGGATCGGCGCTGGCAGCCAGCGGACTGGCGACCTCGGCCTTCATCGCGACACAGTTTGGAGCCGCAGCAGCGGCGATTGGCTGGTCAGCAGCAGAGTGGCTGCGTAACGGCAAACCGTCGGCTTTGGGCGCGATCTCAGGCGCGGTTGCGGGACTGGTGGCGATTACCCCGGCATCCGGATTCGTGACCCCGATGAGCGCTCTGTGGATCGGCCTCATCGCCGGCGGATTCTGCTTCATCATGGTCGTCAAGGTGAAGAATATCTTTGGCTACGATGACTCTTTGGATGCCTTCGGCGTCCACGGCGCCGGCGGGACTCTGGGCGCCATTCTGACCGGCTTTTTCGCCAGTTCTGTGATCAATCCGATCTTTGGCAGTGGAAGAGCGATCGGCTTCTTTGAGGGAAACCACGGCCAGGTGTTGAACCAACTGGTCGGAGTTTCCATCGCCTGGACGATTTCCATCGTCGGAACGCTGATAATTCTATTGGTAGTGGATAAACTGATTGGTCTGCGCGTCAGTGAAGACGACGAGCGCGCCGGACTCGATCTCTCTCAGCATGGTGAAGAGGGCTATGACTGGGAGGGCGGGTAAGGCACATCGCGCGCAGACAAGGAGCGAGAGGTAGCAATGCAAAAGATCGAAGCAATCATTCAGCCCTCCAAACTGGATGCCGTAAAGGACGCGTTGGTAGAGGCGGGGATCTCCGGGATCACGATCTTCGAGGCGCGCGGTCATGGCCGCCAGAAGGGACACACGGAGTTTTATCGCGGCCGGGAGTATGCCGTTGATCTTCTTCCCAAGGTCAAGCTGGAACTGGTCGTCTCCGACGAGATGAAGGACAAGGCCGTCGACGCCATCATCAATGTGGCGCGCACGGGACGGATTGGAGATGGGAAGATCTTTGTCTCTCGGGTCGACGAGGCGATCAGAATCCGTAACGACGAGCGGGGTGAGATCGCCCTGTAAAAAGTTCCGCCACAAACCAGGTTTCGAGCGATGCGAAGGACAGCGGCAGGGGAGGGATCCGATGTCGGGGGTAACGGAGCGTGGCGCCTACGAGCGGAGAATGGCTGAGATTCGCGGCCTGTTCGAGTCCAACGGAGACGGCTTGCGTGCCATCGCGGCCCGGTCGGCATTGGTCGATGAGCTGGTTCTGCGGTTCTGGTCGGATGAGGTAAAGACAGCCCCGGCTCTGGGCAAGGGGATCGCCGTCTGCGCGATCGGTGGCTACGGCCGGGGACATCTCTTTCCCTGTTCGGATGTGGACCTGTTGTTCTGCATCGAGAGGGGGATGGAGAAGCCGGCCAAGGAGCCTATCCGCAGGCTGTCGCAGTCCTTATGGGATTGCGGACTGCAGGTGTCGCTTGCCACCCGGATGCCGGGGGACTGTGAGCGCCTGGATGAAGACAATCCCGAGTTTGCCCTGTCGCTTTTGGATCTTCGCTGGTTGGGTGGGGATGAGGCCGTCTTCTTCCGGCTCCAGGACAAATCGCTGGCGAAGCTCCGCTCCCGCGACGGCAGGGCCATCGGCGTAGCCCTGGCGAGGCTCACCCGGGAGCGTCACGCAAAGTTCGGCGACACGCTGTTTCATCTGGAGCCGAATATCAAAGACTCCCCAGGTGGCCTGCGGGACGTGAATGCATGCCAGTGGCTGCACGGGCTGCGGACGGGCAAGCGCCTGATCCTCGCTGGCACTGCCGGGCAACCATCCGCAGCGATGGAGCCGAAGCCGGTTGATCCGGTTCACGGCGATCTGCTCCCGGGAGGCGAGCTCCGTGACGCCGTGGCGTTTCTGGCCGCAGTGCGATGTTTCCTGCACTATCGCCATGAGCGGGATGACAACACCCTGGACTGGGAGGCTCAGGATGCAGCTTCACAGCAGCGGATCGGCCTGCCCGTCCGTACGGGGGAAAGGGTCGATGCGGCCTACTGGATGCGCGTCTACTTTCGCCACGCCCGGGTGATCGACAAGCGCCTGCTGCGTGAGGCAGAGACCTCCGGGCTGCAGGTGGAGATGCCTACGGCGGTGAGACGCTACCGGGCACCCGATGCGGCCGGATTCCAAGTCAAATCCGGGGTGCTGGAGCTTGAGCCGATCTCCGCCGGCGGGGTGGATGTAGCCCTTGAACCGGAGATTGTGCTCGCAGCGTTTCGCGCCATGGCAGAGAGTGGCGCGTCTCTGTCGCGGAGTACGGAGGATCGGATCGTCCGTGCCATTCCACTGCTCTCCGCCAATCTGGAGGAAGGTCCGGGGTTGTGGAGAGGGCTGGCTGCGATTCTTACCGGGCGGCAGGCCGGGCATGCGCTGCGCGCGATGCACTCCCTCGGGCTGCTGGAGCTGATTCTTCCAGAGTTCCACGGTATCGACGCGCTGGTTATTCGGGACGCCTATCACCGCTACACGGTCGATGAGCACACCTTTGTCCTGATCGATACGCTGCATGGCATGGCGGCCCAGCCGGTTGTGGATCGGGGGAAGGGACGGGGCAGAGACGGAGGCAGCGATGGGGTTCGAGAGCCCCGTCGAGAGTTGGAGGAGTGGAGGGTACGATTCGGCGCCATCCTGGCAGAGTTGCAGAATCCCGCGCTTCTGTTTCTGGCCTCGCTGTTGCATGACACCGGCAAAGGCCGCGTCGGGGAGAGCCATGCGGCGGAGAGTGCGCGTCTGGCGCAGAGCGTGCTGCAGCGGTTGGAGATGGACGCCTATGACTCCGGGCAGGTGATGCGGCTGATTGAGACGCACCTGGAGATGTCGGCCGCAATCCGGCGCGATATCTTTGATGCCGAGACGGTGCGCGCCTTTGCAGGGAGGGTGCAAACCCATGAATCTCTGCGTATGTTGACGCTGTTTACCTATGCGGATATCGCAGCGGTGCATCCCGATGCCTTGACGCCATGGAAGGCCGAGAGCCTCTGGCGGCTCTACATGGCAACCGCCAACCAGTTGGATCGCAGCGTGGATGAGGAGCGCGTGCATACGCGGGCCTCGACGGGCGGAACCGGACTGGGGCGCAAGGGGGAGAAGATCGCCCGGGTGTTGGCGCTGCTGCCCGGCCGTGAGCCGCAGATGGAGCAGTTTCTGGAGGGCTTTCCGGAGCGCTACGTCAGCACCCGGTCTGCCGAGACCATGCTCCAGCACTTTGAGATGGCGCAGCGGTTCGCGCAGGATCCGTTCCAGATGATCTTCCACCATGGAGCAACGCAATCCGGTTCCGTGGTGAATGAGATCACTCTGGTGACGCCGGACCGTCCGCGGCTGTTTGCCGCCATGACGGCTGCTCTGGCTGCCTGGGGGATGAATGTAGTCACCGCGGATGCCTTTGCCAACCAGGCGGGGGTGGTGGTGGATACCTTCCGGTTTACGGATACATTCCGGACCCTGGAACTGAACGAGAGTGAGCGGGACAGATTCCTGGCCAGCATGAGGGACCTGGTGGCAGGAAGAAGTTCGGTGGAAAAAATGCTCAGCGGCCGCCGCCGGCCCAGACGCAGGGCTCCGCGCGTAGCGGTGGAGACCAGGATCGAATTCGATGAGACAGCCTCGTCCCACAGCACGCTGCTGCAGGTGATTACCCAAGACGTTTATGGGCTCTTGCGCGCGATTAGCGCAACACTCAGCGACCTTGGTTACAACGTCGAGGTGGCGCTGGTGGATACCGAAGGGGAGATGGCGATTGATGTCTTCTACCTGACATCCGAGGGAAAACGACTGACCGAGGAGCAGGAGGCGGAGCTGCGGGTGGCGCTGCTGAGCGCCATCGAGAAGAACAGCCGTTGACAAGGCGTCCGGAGCGCAAGCGACCTGTGGTGACAATGCAGCGCTGGCGAGCCTGTTTTCCACCCAAAGGAGGATTTGGGGCTGCAACAAGTCTTCACGAAGGATGGGCGGTCTGAGATGAATCCCATGGGGAGGTCTGAATTTTCTCCGGCTCTATCCAACACGGCAGATCGTTGTGACATCCTAAAGGGAAGGGTTGCAGCAATGGAGTATCGATTCAGGAGCATGGCTCCTCTGATCCGTTTTTGGACGGATGGGTGCTGCAGCGAACATTCGATGGAGCGAACGGCTCGAAGGAACGTATACTGAACGTTATGGATCAGAACTCCAATCAGACAGGGAAGCTTGGTGAGCGGGCCATGGCTCAGCAGAAGAATGATCGTTACCTCTTTGGCAATCTGGAGAGCTTCGGGAAGAATCGCGAAAAGCTGGAAGAGGTTAATTGGGGGAGCGGTCAGCCGGAGGGGGTGGTGCTCGCGTCTCTGGATGCTGCGATCAACTGGGTGCGCAAGAACTCCATCTGGCCGATGACCTTTGGATTGGCTTGCTGTGCGATTGAGATGATGTCGATGGGTGGATCAAGGTATGACATCGCTCGCTTTGGGGCCGAGGTCTTTCGTCCATCGCCGCGCCAGAGTGATCTGATGATCATCGCTGGAAGGGTTTCGCAGAAGATGGCGCCAGTGATTCGCAGGCTCTATGAGCAGATGCCGGAGCCCAAATGGGTGATCTCAATGGGAGCCTGCGCCACCTCGGGCGGCGTTTTCAATAACTACGCTCTGGTGCAGGGGGTGAATCAGGTGATACCCGTCGATGTGTACGTCCCTGGTTGTCCGCCACGGCCGGAGCAACTGTTGTACGCGATTACCTTGTTGCAGGAGAAGATTCAGGCCAGCCGGGGCACGATCCGGCAGACGTTGAATCTTGACTGAGACGGGTCTGGATGGCGGGATCGCGATGGAGGCAAGCGACGACTTCCGCCTGTTACAGATCGGGTTCGACCTGGATTTGGAGGCAAGGAGTGGGTTAAGTTGCGGTAAGGTTATAAAGGGAAGCTGAAGTGGAATTTGCTGCATTCTGAAGTTTTTTGATAGCGCTTTTGGTATCTGCGCCAGAAATTTACATAATTGTTGCAAGAGCGGTTATGGGTTTCGAGCCACCGAAAGTGCTCAAGGGTACCCATAAATCTTCAACTTAGCAGATTGATCGGGAGGATCGTCGAATGTCTTATCGCCCAATTCGCAATATCGGCCGGTTTGTGCTGGCTGCATGTGCGGTCAGTTTTGGAGTTGCCAGCATCAGTGCGCAGAGCACCTTGCCAAATGCACCCAGTCCGTCGCGTGTGGATGTATTTACGGGGTACTCCTATTATGGGTTGAATAGCGACAACCAGACAACCGGTGAAGCGTTTGGCTCGGTCAATGAAGGTGCCATGGGCAGCGGCGCTTACTACTTCAACAAGTGGGTTGGCGGCGAAGTCAACATGACGGCAAACCCGAATGGTCAGGGCGATGGCTTCTATGGCTACTACGCCGGGCCGATCTTCCGTTGGCCCACGCAGAACTACTCGCTCTTTGCCCATGGGTTGGTGGGTGGTGTGCGCGGCGTCGGTCCGAACAATCCTGGTGGCGTTGGCTATAACCCCTATACCTGGGGTACCGGTCTGATGGTCGGCGGCGGTATGGACTATCCGTTGCCTTTCTTCAATCATCATCTGGGCCTGCGCCTGTTTGAGGCGGATTATCGTTACACCCATATCGATTTTGGTCCTGCAAATCCCGCGATCTATCTCCAGGGAGGTCGCGCCAACCTGAATGGAGTTGAGCTCAGCACCGGTCTGCTCTTCCACTTTGGGAGCATCACGCCCCCGCCACCAGTCAAGTATGCATGCTCGGTAACAGCACCGACCGGCACCATCTATCCGGGAGACCCAGTCACGGTTACCGGTACGGCTACTGACCTGCGCGCCAAGAAGCCCATCAACTATCAGTGGTCCAGCAACGGCGGCACGGTCTCGGGTAACTCGAACGTCGCTGCGGTGGATACCAAGGGTCTGGCTCCCGGAAGCTACACGGTGAAGGGCCATGTTGAGCAGGGCAAGAAGCCTGGTCAGTTCGCGGACTGCTCCACGCAGTTCACGGTTACCCAGTTCCAGCCGCCTACCATCAGCTGCTCGGCCAACCCCACCACAGTCAACTCGGGTGATCCGGTATCTATCACCGCGGTTGGAGCAAGCCCGCAGAATCGTCCTTTGACCTACAGCTACAGTGCGACGGCCGGAACCATCAGTGGCAACACCTCCGCGGCAACCCTGTCCACAGCAGGCGCGGCGCCGGGTTCCACCATCACTGTGACCTGCAACGTGGTTGACGACCAGGGCCAGACGGCTTCGTCGCAGACGACGGTAAACCTGAATGCGCCTCCGCCGCCGGCTCCGGTGGTTACCAAGAACCTGTGCACCATCACCTTTGACCGTGACAAGCGCCGCCCAACCCGCGTGGACAATGAAGCCAAGGCCTGCCTGGATGACATCGCCCTCACGGAGCAGCAGAACAGCGGTGCGAAGCTGGCCATCGTTGGCAACTCCCAGCCGGTGAAGGTCCACGGACGTCCCACGCAGCACAAGCAGATGTTGGCCGACAAGCAGACACTGCACAACGCCGCGTTGCGTGCCGTCAATGAGAAGGATTATCTGGTAAAGGAGAAGGGCCTGGATTCCTCCAACATCTCGGTCTATACCGGAACCGATGGATCCAACTCTGACCAGACAGTTCTGGTCCCGACCGGTGCAACCCTGGATACGACCGGACTGACGCCTGTGGATGAGACTGCGGTAAAGCCCATCCCCCGCAAGGCTCTGGGCGTGCGCCACACCCACCACCATCACAAGAAGGCTGCGACCAGCACCACCAGCAGCTCCAACTAACACTGCGTTTGCAACAGCAACGGCCGGCTGGGAGTGATCCCGACCGGCCGTTGTCGTTGGTGGCGCAGATATTCCGTTCTCCTTCCGCCCACCCTGCATCGGGAGCGTCTTTCTCGGTAGAGAGCGGATAACGTGCGGAATCGTTCGCTCTTTCAGGCCCACGGGGCCCACCGTATCTCTCTAGCATGAAGACGCAGCGCAGAGCCCAAGCGGCTGCAGTGAGAACGTTCGACCCTGTTTTGGCAGGGTGCGGGAGCACTCGGCATCGCGGGGGGCAAAGCACAGCCAACCTGGCGTCTTTCAGGTGTTGCTGTCAGCCTCTTTGCGGTAGCCTGATACAGAATAGGAGTTTTTATTGAAGCGTCTGA
>JAJZDM010000104.1 GCA_021806005.1 Acidobacteriota bacterium
AAAACCTACACGAGAAACCGAGAGGCCCACGTTCACCGCCGGACGAATCCCGGAGTTGAACAGATCGGTCTCAAAGAAGATCTGCCCGTCTGTGATCGAGATGACGTTGGTCGGAATGTAGGCCGACACGTCCCCCGCCTGGGTCTCGATGATCGGTAGTGCCGTAAGCGAGCCACCACCAAGTTCCGGAGACATCTTCGCCGCGCGCTCCAGCAACCGGGAGTGCAGGTAGAACACGTCTCCCGGGTAGGCTTCACGCCCCGGCGGACGGCGCAGCAGCAGGGAGATCTCGCGATAGCTCGCAGCGTGCTTGGAGAGATCATCATAGATGATCAGTGCATGCCGGCCATTGTCCCGGAAGTACTCGCCCATGGCGCAGGCCGCAAAGGGAGCAAGGTACTGCATCGGCGCAGGCTCTGATGCCGTCGCCGCCACCACAATGGTGTACGCCAGAGCCCCATACTGCTCCAGAGTCTGAACCACGCTGGCCACCGACGAGCGCTTCTGTCCGATGGCGCAGTAGATACAGATCAGATCATTCTTGGCGGAGTTGATGATCGTATCCAGTGCCACCGCAGTCTTCCCCGTCTGGCGGTCGCCGATAAGCAGTTCGCGCTGCCCACGGCCGATGGGAATCATCGTATCGATCGCCTTGATGCCCGTCGCCATCGGCTCCGTCACCGACTGGCGAAAGATGACGCCCGGCGCCAGCCGTTCCACCGGAAGATAGTGATCGGTCTGGATCGGACCCTTGTCGTCAATGGGCTGGCCAAGAGCGTTCACCACGCGGCCGATCAGGGCATCTCCCACTGGCACGGACATGATCTTGCCGGTCCGCTTGACCTGATCACCTTCCTTCAACTCGCTGTAATCTCCCAGAATGACAGCGCCCACCTGATCTTCGTCAAGGTTCATGGCCAGGCCGGAGATACCATGCGGGAACTCAATCAGTTCTCCGGCCATCACCTTGTCCAGTCCATGGACGCGGGCGATGCCGTCACCCAGCGAAATGATGGTCCCAACCTCATCCACCTGGATACGCTGCTCGTAGTTCTCAATCTGCTGGCGAAGCAACTCCGTAATCTCGTTTGCCTGAATCTTTGCCATGTAGTCCCTTTTCCCTTGCGTCCTTCCAAATCTTGTCTTTGTTGCCTGCAGCTTGTTACTTCGGCCCTTGCAAGCCTGACCCTCGCGATTGAGCCCCTATGCCGGCGACGACGCTCCGGCCGCGATCAGCCGGCTCTTGAGCTGGCGCAACTGCTCGCGAATCGATCCGTCGTAAACCTTCGACCCTACGGTAACCACGGCCCCACCCAGCAACGCCGGGTCTTCCCGGTAGGTGGCTCGCACCAGCCTCTGCCCGGTCAGGGTTGCAATCTTCTCTTCCAGCAACTTGCGGTTGGCCTCATCCATCGGCTGCGCGCTGACCACCTCCGCCTCTGCAATCCCGGAGCCTTCTTCGGCCAACGCAGCATAGGCCCGGATCATCCCGCGCAGCTCTTCCAGACGCCGCCTCCGGATTACAACAGCCAAAAAGTTGCGCGTCGCAATCTGCAGGTCCAGCTTCGCCGCTACTCCGTCCAACACCTTCAGCTTCTGTCCATCAGGTATGGATGGATCCCCCAGAGCCTGGCGGAGCGGCTCACTCTGCTCCAGGACATCGGCGAAATCATTCAACTGTCCCTGCACCGCCGCCCAGTTCAGCTTCTGGTTTGATGTCACAGCAGCCAGAGCGCGCGCATAGCGAAGATCAATCGCCGCCATTAGTTGTTGCCCCCTTCACCCAGCCTGTGCGCAAAGCCTTCCACCAGCCGGCGATCCGTCTCCGCCGTCACCACCAGCTTGCGCTCGGCTTGCTCAACAGCAAGCTCAGCGGCGTACCTTTGCAACTCGCGACGGGCAGAGTCGGTAGCACTTTGAATCTCAGCCTCGGCCGCTGCGATGATCCGGCCCTTCTCTTCTTCAACGCCCGCCTTGATCGACTGCTCGTCCAGAACGCTATCGGCCTCGGCCTGCAGGCGAATGGCCTCAATCTCGGCGTCGAGCCTCGACAACCTCTCTTCTACAGAACTGAGCCGGGCCGTAGCCTCCTCGGTGACCGTTCGTGCATCCACCAGATGCCGCTGGATGGCTGCGTTACGCCGACGAAAGGTGACAGGCAGCAGCTTCAGCAGCCCATAGCCGATCCCGGTCCCGAGCAGCAGCAGATTCAGGATCTGGAAGACATGGGATGCGGTCTCGGGTTTCATCCCCAGCATCGCGCCCAACTTCACCACCGGCGGCGAAAACCAGTATTGGTCTACATCATTGGATGAAGAGGAGTCGTTGGATGAGGACTGCCCCGCGTCACGGGCAGCCGAATCGCCCTGTGCGCCTGACACGCTCTGCGTCGCGCCTTGCGGGGCATTCTGGACATGACTCTGAGCCTGTAGGAAGCTCGCTCCAGCCAACAACAGAACCAGAGCCAAACCGGCCATCCGCGAGCAGCGTCCTGCTGCTTTGAAACCTGGACGAATCTTCACTGCCTCGCCTCCGTAAAGCTGGGGCCTGCCGGAAGCACAGCACGCAGAATCTGGTCACTTAGCATCGCCGAAGACTCGTCAATCTGCCTCCGAGCGCTCTCGGCCAAAACTTCAATCTCCTGCCGCGCCGCACGAACTCGCTCCTGAGCGGCTGCGCGGGCACTCTCCATAGCCTCATGGCGATCCGCCTGCCACTGTTGCCGCTTACGCTCCCGCGCCGCCATAATCTGGTTGCGGGCAGCGCGCAACTTCTCCTCGTAGACCCCAGCCTCAGCTTCGGCCGCCGCAATAGACTGCCGCGCCTTCTCCACAGCTCCGGTAGTGCGTGCCTGGCGCTCTGCCAGTGTCTTCTCCAATGGCTTCCGCACCAAGGGTCCGTAGGCAGCCACCAGCAAAAGGAAAAACACCATGGTCGGCACAGAGCCAAGCACTAAACCGCCAAGTTGATGCAATATATCCATGAGATTCCAGATTCTTCAGTAGGCATAGGTGCCCACGGCTTCCGATAAGCGGGCATATCTTCTTCCCCGCCCCCGAGGAACGCGCTCAGGCAATTTGAATTGTTGTTATGTCTTTCCCATCATTTGTAGCAAATATGGCATTTGAAAGTCTAGGATTGGCGAAAATATTGCCGATTACCGCATATATCTGAGGGCGTTCTGGGAGTGGCTTGATCCAGCCTCATTCCCTGCAGAACCCTCCCCGGATCACACCCAGAAACATCTCCTCCTTTCACCGTCACTCCATTCACTGCCCCCGGTTCGCCCCTTCTGTGCGTTTTTCGGCAGGCCACTGGCGCCACCTGTCTGCCCGGGTGCCCGGCATCCCCGGGGAGCGCTCCGTCGCGACTTCATCTCACCCCGGCCGAGTGGCCATCCGTCCCCCTCATCGCCGGGAAGACCTCCGATCCTCCGCACGCCCCGCCGAGCACCCTCACAAAGACTCCTCTAATCGCCCAGATTTTCGCATTTTTCTTCTTGCCAAACCGAATACGGGAGTACACTGATTTCACCATCCTGAGACCCGTTCCGGGTCGTGCAGGCCGCGTGATTCAGGGACACCACCTCCGCTCCCTGATCAGGCGGCCTGTTGATTTTGTGCCCCCCCTCACGGAGCGCCCTGCGTTCCAGGCACAATCCGATAGCGCCGGTAGCGCTCCAGCAAGGAACTCGGTCCAAGCGCCTGCAGATACACAAGATTGTGCTGAAACCGCTGTGCGGTAATCGTGGCTCCGCGCTCCAGGGCAGCAATGACCCGCCCCTCGGACTGCGGTATGCGAAACTCGGAGCATTCCAGAGGATCGGCGGTCAGGGCTCCGTCCATTGCCTGCAGCAGATCCTCCAGCCCGTCGCCGGTCAGCGCGGAGACCGCAACGGCGCCTGAGTGCTGCTTGCCGGGCATCAGCCCGGATTCCTGCGGAAGCAGGTCGATCTTGTTCATGACATACAGGCTTGGCTTGTCTTTGACACCCAGTTCCAAAAGAACCCTCTCGACCTGGGCCCGCTGCTCCTCTAGATTTGGACTGGCCGCATCCTGAATGTGCAGAAGGAGTTCTGCCCGCTCAACCTCCTCCAGCGTGGCCCGGAAGCTGCTGACCAGCGCGTGCGGTAGGTTGCGAATGAAACCCACCGTATCCGAAAGCAATACCTTGCGCCTGGAAGGCAGGCTAAGCTGACGAAGCTTGGGATCCAGCGTGGCAAACATCCGCTCTGACGCCAGCACCTCGCCTCCCGTCAACGCGTTGAACAGGGTGGACTTGCCGGCATTCGTGTAACCCACCAGGGCAACCGTTGGCACTGGAACCGCCTCGCGCCGGCCACGCTGCTGGCGCCGGATTCTCCGCACCGCCTCCAACTGCTGCCGGATTCGATCCAGTCGCACGTTGATCTTGCGCCGATCGGTCTCCAACTGGGTCTCGCCGGGTCCGCGGGTGCCGATGCCTCCTCCGGTTCGGGACATCGTCTTTCCCCGGCCCGCCAGTCTCGGCAACTGATATTCGAGTTGGGCTAGTTCCACCTGCAACTGCCCTTCGCGGGTTCGCGCATGGTGGGCAAAGATGTCGAGAATCAGTTGAGTTCGATCAATCACCGTACAAGGGAGTCGATTTTCGATGTTTCGCGCCTGGGTCGGAGTCAGATCGTGATCAAAGAGAACCAGACTGGCGCCGGTGGAAGCCACCGTCGCAACGATCTCATCGAGCTTTCCGCTGCCCACCAGGGTGGCCGGATCAGGCCGGGCACGGCGCTGAATCAGCACCGCCGCAATGGTGGCTCCGGCCGAACGGGCCAACTCCTGAAACTCGGCCAGGGATGCGTCAAAGTCCAGATCGGCGGTGCTCCGGTCGGCTGCGCTCCGGTCAGATGCAGGTTCGGCCGGCTTGGAGAAAACTTCCAGCGCACCGTCTGTCGGATCCACCGCCTCCTCGCCATCCTGCCAGGCGCCACGCTCCGCAATCGCCGCCGCCCTGCGAGCCTGCTGGGCAACGGACGAAGGGCGAAAGCGATCGGCAGTGAACTCCACCGCAACCAGCACCGCGCTCTCGCGCGAGGCGCTTTGGCGTGATCGCAGCAGATCCCGCTCGATCGCGTCGCGGCTCACTCGTGTCTTGACCGGCGGTTTCATCGGTACCTTGTCTGCTCCTGCTTACGCTGCCCCTTCCGGTCCAGCGTCCGAGTACTGGCGAAGCCGCTCCTGCCGACCGGCAGGCGGCTGTTTAGCCCGCCATGGCTCCCCGAACCAGACCGCAAGTGTCCCCGCCCCCTCCATATCCGCTGCCGGCCGGTGCAAAAGCAAGCAGCAGATGGAGGCGGAGCATCCTTCCCATGGGATGCATCCAGAAGGCGCCAGGTCTGTTAAATCCATGGTGGCTGACGGCAAATGAAGACACAGCACGTCCATACCGATCCATGCTGTCCATTGGCGAACTCTGTCCGCCTCCAGCGCTGTATCGGAGTTGGAACAAAACCGACTCCCGGTGACGCAGGAGTGGTTCTAGCTGTTCGCAGATCCTGTGGCTGGCTGCGGGCTCTCTGTATGAGCCGACGTGATCGACCGGTTGTCGCCACGAGACTCCCCGCTCCCCCCTGGCCGACCGCTCACTACGGTAGAGATGGCGTGCTTGAAGATCAACTGCTCCTGGAAGTTGTTCTCCAGCAGAACAGAATATTTATCAAAAGAACGGATCTTGCCCGTCAGCTTGACGCCGCTGACCAGGTAGATCGTAATGGGGCTCTTGTCCTTGCGGACCGTATTCAGGAACGTATCCTGAATGTTCTGTGCCGGCTTGGAATCCATGGGCCGATCTCCTCGTATCATCGCACTCAACCATATTCTTGACATTCCGCGCCGAAAACTCGCGGTCGAACCGTGCAGCCAAACAGACTTGCATTCTTCACCTTAAACGCCTTCGATACTTCCAGACAAGGGCAGCGAACACCGAACGCCTCTGAACCGATGGAGATTTACGATAGAAGGGATGAACCTGACCGATACTCAGCCCAAATTACTCGCTGTTCCAATGCTTGACCTCCGTCGCGAGTTCGCAGAGATCCGCTCTGAGGTTCTGGATGCCATCTCCAGCGTCTGTGAATCCCAGCACTTCATTCTGGGGCCCGATGTAGCCCGCTTTGAGCAGGAAGCGGCCCTGGCCTGTCAGGTTCCCTTCGCAGTAGGTTGCGCCAGCGGCACCGATGCTCTCTGGCTGGCGCTGGCTGCTCTGCGAATTGGCCCCGGAGATGCCGTCATCACAACGCCGTTCAGCTTCTTTGCCACTGTCAGTTCCATCCTGCGGACCGGAGCCAAGCCGATTTTGGCGGACATCGACGCGAAGACCTTCAACCTTTCTCCTGATTCCGTGGAGCAGGCTCTCTCCGGCAGGCAGGAGCGGGTGGCAGCGGTGATGCCAGTCCATCTCTATGGACAATGCGCTGATATGAGCGCGCTGGGTGCGCTGCGGCAGCGCGCTGGACTGAAACTGGTAGAGGATGCGGCCCAGGCCTTTGGGGCCTCCTGGGATGGCGTTCGAGCCGGTGGATTGGGCGATGCGGCGGCCTTCAGCTTCTATCCCACCAAGAATCTGAGTGCCTATGGCGACGCCGGAATGCTCACCACCGGCGACCCCGTCGTTGCCGAGCGGGCGGTGATGCTCCGCGCCCACGGCATGCGAAACCGCTACTTCCACGATGAGATTGGCTGGAACTCCCGCCTGGACACCCTGCAGGCCACGGTTTTAAGGGTCAAGCTACGGCGGGTGGAAGCAGGCAATCAGCGCCGGCGGGAGCTGGCAGATCTCTATCACCAGCGCTTTGCCGCAGCCAGGCTGGTGGGAGAGACGATTGCCGATGGAGTCGTCCTTCCCTTCACCGATCCGCGCGCCGTGCCTGTCTTTCACCAGTACGTCATCCGCGCCCCCAGGCGTGACGCCCTGCGCGAGTATCTCCGCACCCACTCCATCGGCTCGGAGGTTTACTACCCGCAACCGCTCCACCTCCAGAAGAGCCTCGAGCACCTCGGCTATCGCCAGGGCGATCTCCCCGTGAGCGAACAAGCCGCCAAAGAGGTCCTGGCCCTGCCCATCTTCCCCGAACTGCGAGTGGAAGAGTTGGAGAGCGTCGTGGAGGCCGTGCGCCGCTTTTACGCCTGAGAACTCATCCTCAGCATCTTCACCATCCCGGCTCTCCGCTCAGGATGCTGCGCCAGGGTTCTATCAGGGTTTGCATCAGGACCGGCGCCGCTTCGCCCTTGCTTCAAGCTTTTTCTTTTCGGTCTCGGGGTGAGCCTCCGCGGGCGGCGGCTCACCCGGGGCCAGAACACGGCGGCAGACGTTGCCCTCCAGACGCCACGTCTCCGCTACCGTTCGACCAGGATGGAACAGGCCGGTGGCGGGGTCAGGAGCCGGGAGCGGCTCCCCTGCTGCCAGCACGCGGTAGGTGAACGCCGGCAGTGTCTCGGCAGCTTCAGCTCCCTTGCCGTAGGGGTCCGCAAGCCGCGCGATCTTCACCGGCAGGTAGCCCGCAATGTTGCGCTCCGCAAAGCCCGTCTCATAACGATGCTTGCGGATGTTCCACACAAAGACCCGCACCTGGTTGAAGTCAAAGGGTAGACCCGATTTGTAGGGCGCCATCACGGCAAGGTACTCAGGGATGCTGGTCACCGTGTTCCCATTGCTCAGCATCCCCGAATCCGGGTCATCCACGCTGGCCAGAACATAGGCTCCCACGATGCGCTGGCCCTCTGCGTAGCGGAGCAGCGTGTCGGGAGCAGAGACATCCACCAGCCCCCCATAGATCCACCCGGTCTGCCCTTTGGCATCGCGAACCAGCCACCAATCTTCCATACGCGGCTCGGGAGCTGCGCCGTCAACCTGGGCCGGTGGCGGCGTCGCTGCTCCGGGAGCGACGGGTTTGGGAACAGAGGCCCTCCTCAGCAGGCTGAGAGGGGCAGATTCAGCCAGGATGTACAGATGGTCAGTCTCCCGGCCAGGAGCAAGGTGCAGATAGGCTTCGTCGCTGGTAACCGCCGTCGCAATCACCGGATCGTTCTGGCTCTGCTGTCTCAGGGCTTCAAACTTGTCTTCGATCTTCTGCGAGGCGGTCAATCGCTCCTCAATCCAGCCCACCTCCCCTCGCGGCGAGCGAACCCTAAGCCAGCGGCGCTCGCGCTCCAGTACAGCCAGTTGTTCTCCGTTGGACACCGTCCCGGTGCGGTTGGAGACCGCGGCGACACGGTCGCGCAGAAACGTCTGCTGAGCGGTAACGTAGACAAAGTCTGTCCCCAAGGGCTGGTGCAGATGGGAACAACCGGCGAGACCACAGCAGAGCGCTACCACCATCGCGATGGATAAAATTCGGGCCTGCCAGGGCACGTTCTTTGCCGGGCGGCGAAGAAGAAGCTGATTCACCAGCCTGAAGTGAGTCTGCTGCATGAGAAGCGGCGCCTTTGGTTAAGTCTCAACGGCCTGTCCAGGGTTAGACAGGAGATCAGCCGGATTCGCTCTCTTCGAGGGTAACGCGAAGGCCGCACGGCCAGGAGTGGAGAGCGTGGTTCCCCTGCCTGAGGTAGCGGGCCTGCACCACTGGTTCCAGGCTAATGGATAAGCGCCAGTACCGCAGGGATCGCGGTGGAGGTGCCCGTGCCTTCTGTAGCGGACTGGGTCAGTAGTCCACCAGACTCGATCGTATACAGTTGGACGCCATTGGTAGCGCTGTAACCGGCAGCCACCAGGTAGCCGCCGGTGCTGTCAACAGCCAGTGCACTCACCGTCGCCGGCGCGCTAAAGGGAGAGCCGGTGACGGTCGTCAGGGCAGCATCGGTCCCGATGGTGAAGGCCGTAATGGTACCGTCGGCCAGATTGCCAACGTAGACGTAGGTGTAGTCAGGGTTGATGGCGACCGCGTGAGCGCCGTTGCCGGTGCTGTAGGTCTTCAAAAGCGTAGGAACGCCGGCCGTGGTGGCAGAGAAGACCTCAAGACCTGCGGTGCCTGCACAGTAGATGTTGTTATTGCCGTCCACGGCAACGCCAAAGATGCCGCTGGCGGAGGTGGCCGGCGAGATCAGGGTCGAAGGGTTAGCAGCGCCGGTGCTGGTATCAAAGGTGAAGGTCTCCGCGCCTCCCGTACCCAGGGCGGCAACCACAAAATCCCCACTCGGAGCCACCATCACCTGGGTCGGCGTTACGATCCCGTTGGCGGCGCCGGAGACGGTATAGGTATTGATGAACGTGAGCGCTCCCGTAGAGTTGTTGATGGAGTACTCTTCGAGTGTCGTTCCATCTGTGTCGAGCGCGAACAGCCACTGGCCGTCAGGAGAGATGGCCAGGGAAGCCACGCTCTCGCTCACCAGCGGCGTGCCGCTGTCCAGGATGCTCAGGGATCCTCCGCTCGCGATGGAGTAACCATACAGGAAGCCCGACGTGAGCTCCGAGTCCGTGGCGGCGAACAGAAACGTGTTGGAAGGGTTGACCACCAGCGCTGAGGGCGAATAGCCAAAGGAGAAGGGGGAGTTCGTCACCGCGGTCAGGGTACCGCTCGAGATGGCGTAGCCGTCTACGTTGTTGGCGGAGGTGGCATCGTTCGAGGAGTAGAAAAAGTCGGTGGACGTGCTGCCGGTGGTGGTAGTGGTGCTCGTGGAGGTGCAGGTGGTGGTCACCGTGGTGGTCGTCGTGCTCACCGGTGTAGAGCTCGAGGTCGACGTCGTGCCGGCAACGCAGGGACAGTCAGACTTGCCCTCGCAGGAGAAGAAGTTTCCGCAGCTGGTCAGCAGAACCATAACGGCTGAGAGCAGCAAAAAGGCGCATGCGTGGGTCCAGTGGGAACGAAAAGCAGCGCGGCAACGGGCTGACGCCATAATAGAAGACTCTCCAAAGATCCGGAGGCGCGTTGGACACGCTCCGGGATAGATCCATTGTTACAGGCCCAGCCTGACGAGTAGCTCTTCATGATAGGACGCATGCCGCGCGCAAGGGTTTCGCAGGAGATGAAATCCGGGCCATTCCCTGGAAGAATCGCCAGACCATCTCCGGCAGAAAGCTCACAATCTCTGGGTACGCCCTCGTCTCCCGGCCCGGGATCTTGCCCCTCCCGCTGGACAGCCGGACCATACGCCCAGCAAGCTGGAGCTCCTTTTTGCGAACCGGCTTGAATCGGAGGAACGCGGCCGTGCCGGTGTGGGGAGATACGCTTCTATCCCAGTCTCGCTCCAAGGCCTTATCATCGAAGGCAGTATGCCGAGTTTTCCTGACAGCATCTTTCTCTTCGTTCTGGCGCTGCTTCTCTTCGGGCCCAAGCGTCTGCCGGTGCTGGCTCGGGAGCTGGGCAAATGGGTGGGTGAGTTCCGCCGCGCCTCCAATGAGTTCAAGATGCAGATGGAAGAAGAGTTGCGGCTGAGCGAACAGGCGGAGCGTAACCGGCAGATAGCGGCGATTGCCGCCGCCGCGCCGGCAGCCCCCGCGATCGCCCCTCCAGAGCCTCCTGCAGCCATGAAAGAGGCCCTGGATTTTGTGGAGTCAGAGGGCCTTCAAACCGTCGATGCCGTATCTGCACCGCTGCCCGAGACCGAACTCAATGGACACACCGAGGCACCTTCAGCCCTTGAGCCTGGCGAACCGGAGGCAGCCGGCCAGCCGTCCACTCCGCTGCCGATTGCCGTCTCAGGAGACCTGAAGATCATGCCACCCAGCACCGGACTGCCGGTCGCACAGCATACGGGCACCTCGCTGGCGCCGGAGGCAGCAGAGCCCGAAACCGTCCCAACGCCGCACCAGGCGGATGATGTTCAGACCGCTGACCACGCTACACCCACCGCGGAGACAGCTTTCCATGGCAACTGATCTGGTAGGCCGCGCACGAACAGCGGTGCATGACCGCGCCGAACTACCGGGCATGACCCTCATGGAACATCTGGAGGAGTTGCGAACCCGGCTGCTCTGGATCTTTGGATATCTTTCGGCTGGGTTTGTGGTGGCCTGGCTGCTGCGCAACCGCATGGTGGGATACATTCAGCGCCCCCTGCTGGATATCGGGCTCAAGATGACCATGACGCATCCCACCGATGCGATCAACTTTTTTGTCAAAACATCCCTCGTCGGAGGCGCCATCCTGGCGTCGCCCTTCATCCTCTACCAGGTCTGGCTGTTCATCTCGCCCGGCATGTATGCGCACGAGAAGAAGTTTGTTCTGCCCTTCATGGCCGCCACCGTAGGCCTGTTTCTGGCCGGAACCTGGTTTGGCTATCGCTATGTTCTGCCCGGCGCCATGGTCTTTCTGGTCCAGGACTTCGGCAAGAACTTTACCCACATGATCACCATCGACGACTATACGGGGTTCTTCCTGGCCGTGATCCTGGGGCTGGGAGTCACCTTTGAACTGCCGATCCTGATCTTCTTTCTGGCCCTGTTCGGAATCGTGGATGCCAAATTTCTACTGAAGAACTTCCGCTACGCGATCATGGGTATCTTTCTGATAGCGGCCGTCATCTGCCCGGACCCCAGCCCGGTCGGAATGTGCCTCTTCGCCTCGCCCATGCTGCTGCTCTACTTCGTGGGAATTGGCGTAGCGTTCTTTGTGCATCCGGACCGACGCAAAAAGAGACAGCAGAAAAACGACGCTGCGAAGGGATCTGCTTAAATGAGACGTTGGCTGTGTGCTCTGATGCTGTGGGTCGGTTTGCCGGCAATCACGCCGGCCGGTTATGCGCAGGCCGGCGCGGTCAGCGGCGCCCAGGTCCTGCGCCTCACGCAGCAGTATCTCAGCGTGGCTCCCAGGCGCTACATCGGATCTCCCGGGCATACCGCGGCTGAGGCCTTTATCCGCGACCACTTCAAGCCCGAAGCCGCCAAAGGAAACTTTGTCGACGACCGTTTTACGGCGCTCACCCCGATCGGGCCCCTCACCATGCACAACCTGATCGTGAAGTTTCCAGGCGCGTCGCCAGCCAAAAGAAGCGGCATCATCGTGCTGGCATCACACTACGAGACCAACTACTGGCTCAAGGACATCGATTTCGTGGGCGCCAATGATGGAGCCTGCACCACCGCCCTGCTGATCGCCCTGGGGCAGTACTATCGCCTCCATCCGCCGCAGGGCTACTCGGTCTGGCTGCTCTTCACGGACGGCGAAGAGTCGATCAACAAGGAATGGACGGACCACGACTCGCTCTATGGCTCGCGGCACATGGCGGCTGAGTGGTCCGCTGATGGAACCATCGGGCACATCAAGGCGTTTGTCCTGGCCGACATGATCGGCTGGAAGAACCTGAACATCGACCGTGAGACAAACTCCACACCCTGGCTGCTTGACCTGCTCGCCCGGGCGGGCCGCGAGACCGGACACTCCCAATACCTCTTCCGCCATTCGCTGGCCATCGACGATGATCACCTGCCGTTTCTTGAGCGAGGTGTGCCGTCCCTGGATGTGATCGACTTCGAGTACGGAACCCCATCGGATCCGGAGGCCTATCACCACACCGAACTGGACACCATGGATAAGCTCAGCGCCACCAGCCTTCAGGTCTCGGCGGATCTATTTGTGGAACTGGTAAAGCTCATCGATCAACGGCAATAAATGCGTCATCGCCGCTCCTGCAGATGATGGCTATCCGTCGCATGCAGCGTCATCTTGTATAGCCTGTTGAGCTGTTCGATCTGCTCCAGGGTTTCAGCGGAAAAGGCAACTTTACCCTCAAACGCGTGCAGGACAATTCCTTCCAGCAGATCTCCAAGACTCATATCCTTCAACTCCGCCAAAGCCTTCAGTACCTTCAGCAGGCTCTTCTCCATGCGCACGCCGGTCTGCACACGCTCAACCTCAATCTTTTCTTCCGGATCTCTCATGGAATTATTGTACCACGGTATTTAGGTACCAACATGTGTAAGAGCCATCGCATAGAAACAAAGCACGAACATCCCTCCGGCCCTTTGGAGCCGTCGAATCCCGCTGTACGCTCAACCAGCACCTGCTTCGCCGCCGAGCCAGCATCTTGAAGTTGAGCGGCCGAACATCCGCGCCCATACCTGCCCTTGCGGATGAGCATCACGATGCCCGCGGCCGCTATCCAGCAAGCGGCCACGGAGAGGGCCCGAAGGATCCGATGCAGGCTACCCATCCATACGCAGATTGCCTGGAGATTGCCCCGCCCCGCCCCAACGCCTGTAGCATGGCGAAAGAACACCCATGGCTCCCGCCCCGCTCTCGTATTGGATCGCCTTTCACCTCGCTCTGGTCTTCCTTCTCGGGGTGGAGTACCTGCTGCAGCGCTCCGTTCGCGATCCCCGGCGGCGCGCACTTCTGACGGTAGGCATGTGGGTCATCTCCGCCCTGGCCCTTAGCCTGCTTCTGCTCCGGCCGTACCCCCCCGCAGCCGCCTCCCAGTACCTCGCCGGCTATGCCCTGGAACAGGCTCTCTCGCTGGACAATCTCTTTGTCTTCGTCCTGCTCTTCGGCCTCTTCCGCATTCCCGCGGACAAGCAGCCGCGCGTGC